>CAYSMR010000026.1:0-13795 GCA_964432195.1 uncultured Zetaproteobacteria bacterium
GTGCTCGGCCGAGCAGCCGGCGCAGCAGATGCAGCAGACCGCTGCGGCCGGCCGGCATCGACTCCAGCAGCTGGCGCAGCTGCTCGCCGCGCAGCTCCACCCAGGCGGCCAGCATCGCCTCCTTGGATGAAAAGTGGCGAAACAGCACGCCGTCGGAGATACCCGACTCCCGGGAGACGCGCTGGGTGGTCAGAAAGGCCAGCTGGTCGCGGCCCGCAATCCGGTCGATTGCCCGGATCACCTGATCGAAGCGCTGTTTCGCCGTGTCTGTTTTCAAGCGCGAACTATCCATGCGGCGAAACCAAAATGAGAGTATTTACTTTCACAAGCATTTATTTTGCTCCTGCAGGCCGCTCGAACGGCCGGAAAAATATCATAGAGCGTTCTCTGCCGAGGCGCTAGGCTTGGCTCATGTCGAATCCAGTTGATCTCTCCATCTCATTCGCCGGCCTGCGTTTGAAAACGCCGCTGGTGCTGCTCTCCGGCTGCGTCGGCTTCGGGCAGGAGTACACCCGCATCGACGGGTGGAACAATCGCGACATCGGCGCAGTCATTCTCAAGGGGACAACGCTGGAACCTCGTATGGGCAATGCACCGCACCGGGTCTATGAAACGCCGTCGGGCATGCTCAATGCAATCGGCCTGCAGAATCCGGGCGCGCGCCATGTCGTCGAACAGATTCTGCCCGGGCTGCCGCACGACGAAACACAGTTCTGGGCCAATGCCAACGGCACCAGTCCGGAGGAGTATGCCGAGGTCGCGCGCATCTTCGACGACTCGCCGGTCACGGCGATCGAAATCAACATCTCCTGCCCTAACGTCAAGGAGGGCGGCGTCCATTTCGGCAATGATCCGGCCATGGCCGCGCGCGTCGTCGAGGCGATGCGCCCGATGACCAGCAAGCCGCTGATCACCAAGCTCTCGCCCAACAGCGCCGATATTGCCGAGACCGCCCGCCACGTCATCGAGGCCGGCACGGACGGACTGTCGGTGATCAACACTCTGGTCGGCATGGCCGTCGATATCGAACAGCGCCGGCCGGTCATCGCCAATATCTCCGGCGGCCTGTCGGGGCCTGCAATCAAGCCGGTGGCGCTGTGGAAGATCCACCAGACCCGCGCCGTCGCCGCGGCCCACAACATTCCGATTCTCGGCCAGGGCGGCATCAGCTCGGCAACAGACGCGATCGAATTCGCGATTGTTGGCTCTGATGCGATCGGCATCGGCACCGGTCTGTTTTACGATCCGCTGATGTGCCGGCAGCTGCTGGACGGATTGAGCGACTATCTGGATGCGCACGACATGCGGCATTATGACGAACTGGTCGGGACGCTGGTTACGCCGGCATAAGGCGGCGCTGTTGCATTCAGCGGCGCCGCGTAAGGCTAGGATGGCCTGCCAACACGCATCAGGGCCGGTGAATGAGATAGCCACCCCCGCCATAAGTGAGCGGCAGAACGCCGCGAATCCCGGCAAGCGCGTAAGCGGCCGGTTTGCGAAAATCGTCAAACCCGAGTTTTTGCCTGTCCGACCGAATTGCAGGCAGAAGTGCAATCGGCATAAACGCCCCCTGCTCTCGCCGCTATTGCTGGCGGTACTGCTGTTGCTGGCCGGCCCCGCCTGGGCCGGCACGCTCTCTGTCGTCGGGCAATCGCGCTGGGTGCAGGTCGCCCATGTCTTCGACGGCGATACATTCCGCACCGGCAGCGGCGAGCGGGTGCGGCTGCTCGGCATCAATGCGCCCGAGGTCGCGCACAACAACCGCCCCGGCCAGCCCTACGGCGCAGCGGCCCGGCGCTGGCTGCGGCAGCTGATTCAGGGGCAAACGGTGCAACTGAAGCTGGATCGCGATCCACGCGATCAATACGGTCGCACGCTGGCGCAGGTCTATCTGCGCGACGGCCGCTGGGTCAACCGGATGCTGATCGAGGCGGGGCTGGCGCAGGTCTATACATTTGCGCCGAACTTCTATTGGACCGATGCGCTGCTGCGCGCCGAACGCATCGCCCGCCGCGACATGCGCGGGCTGTGGAAATCGGAGCGCTTCCGGATACTCGATGCCGGCGGGCTATCCGCGCGCCATATCGGTCAGTTCCGGCTGGTGCGCGGCCATGTCGATGCGCGGCAGGGCTGGCGCTTCCGGCTCGGCTCGCTGATGGTCAGCGTGCCGCGTTCGGCACGCAGCCTGTTTAGCACATCGGATCTGCCCGCGGCCGGACAGAAGGTGATCGTACGCGGCGTGATTCGCATCTCGCACGGCGGCCAGCGCTATCTGGCCCTGCACTCGCCGTACGATATGCGCTGATTCGATGCGGCTCGAATATTTGGTTCAAGGAGATGATATGACACTGCGCAGACGGCTCCCCCCCCCGATTCACTGGCTGCTGATCGTGCTGCTGCTGGGGCTTTCCGGCTGCGCGACCAATCCGGCCACGAAATCCACCGATTTTGTCATGCTCAGCGAGGAGCAGGAGCTGGCGCTGGGTCAGCAGGCCGCCGCAGAGGTCGCCAAAAACATGCCGCTGCTCAAGCCGAGCGACCCGCTGGCCCGCTATGTCGATCGCGTCGGCCAGAAGCTGGCGGCCGTCTCCGACCGGCCGGAACTGTTCTACCGCTTTCATGTCGTCGACGATGCCGAGATCAATGCGTTCGCGCTGCCCGGCGGTTATATCTATATCAACCGCGGGCTGCTGATCCATATGAACAGCGAAGCGGAGCTGGCCGCCGTGCTCGGCCATGAGGTCGGCCATGTCACGGCCCGCCATTCGGTCAAACAGTATACCCAAATGCAGGCCTATCAGATGGGCACGATGATTGCATCGATCTTCCTGCCGATTCCGCAGGGCGCGTCGATGATCAGCGATCTGGTCGCGATGGCGGTGATTCGCGGCTACGGGCGCGAAGCCGAGCTGCAGTCCGATGAGCTGTCGATCCGCTACCTGAGCCGGGCCGGCTATGATCCGCAGGCTACGATCGGCATCCTGAAAACGCTGAAGCGGCTGGAGAAGATCGACACGCGCGAAAAAACCGATGCCGGCGACAAGGTTGAAAAATATCACGGCGCCTTCTCGACCCATCCGGAGACAGTGCAGCGGATTCGCGAGGTTGTCGCCAAGGCGGCCGCCGCGCAGCAACAGGCGGGCATCCGCAGACATGAGGCGCTGCTGCATGCGGTCGGCGGCTACCCCTACGGCGACAGCGAGGAGCAGGGCGCCGTGGTCGGCCGCCGTTTTCTGCACCCGGAACTGGGCATCCAGCTGCGTTTTCCCGAAAACTGGGTCATCACCAATACGCCATCGACGCTGCAGGCGCGACTGCGCAAGCAGGATGTCTATTTCCAGCTGCAGATGAAGGATCTGCGCAAGCGCCAGAGCGCTGAAGCTGTGCTGCGCGATATCTTTCCGGATCGCCATATCAAGTTGCTGAAGCCGGGCGTTCAGTCGGGCATGCCCTACGCCCACGCCGAGGTGCAGATGTCCGCGCCGCATGTCAGTTTTGCGATGATCGACGCCTATGTATTTCTCAAGGGGAGTCAGGCCTTCGTGCTGGCGATGTGGAGCAAGCGCAACGAATTCATCGACCATATCCGCGACTTCACCAGTATCGCGCGCAGCTTCGGTCGCTATGAGCCGGCGCGCGATGGCGACATCCCGCGCATTGCGCTCTACCACTGGCGGGCCGGTGATAGCTGGGATACACTGGCGGCGCGCAGCCACCGTATTATGGGCCGCTTTACCGCCGACCGGCTGGCGGCACTCAACGGCATGGAGAAAGATGAACGGCCGCAGCCCGGCTATCTGATCAAGATAGTGCGCTAGGCCCGTTTCTTGCTAGGAATCACTGATTAATTCAGCGATGCCGTGCAGGCCATGAATGGCCTGCTCAAATCAGGCGCATAAGCGCCTGATTTGTAAGCTCAGACAAAACCGCGCTTTTGCCTGAGCGGAGTGATTTTTGCCAGGATGGCAATAAATCAGCACCTCCATAAATAGCGCCGGCGTCAGGCAAATGCATTCAAGGAGGAGGCATGGCCCGAATACTCGTGACAGATGATTCCAGTTTCATGCGACGCAGGGTCTGCGCCATCCTGCAGGCGCCCGGCCATCAGCCTCGCGAGGCGGCCGACGGCAACGCCTGCCTGGAAGCGATCGCCGCCGAGATGCCGGACGCTCTGTTTCTCGATCTGGTCATGCCGGAGATGGACGGCTTCGAAGTGCTCGATACGCTGCAACAGGCCGACTATCATCTGCCGGTCATTGTGCTGACAGCCGATATTCAAGAGAGCGTCAAAGCACAGTGCCTGCAGCTGGGCGCAACCGCCTTCCTCAACAAGCCGCCGGCGGCGGATCAGCTGCTGGCCGCCCTCGATACGGCGCTGGCCGGAGGCAACGGCCAATGACGCAACTGACCCCGCAACAGAACGACATGCTGACCGAACTGGCCAATATCGGCATGGGCCATGCCGCCTCGACGCTGAACAACCTGATCGGCCACCGCGTACGCCTGCAGGTGCCGAGCGTCGAGATCATCAGCCACGCTCACCCGGCGCTCACAGGAGACGGCAGCGTTGCCGCCGTATCGATGGGCTTCCGCGGCAGTTTCTCCGGCAATGCGGCGCTAATGTTCCCGGCCGAATCGGCCGCAATACTGGTCGCCGCGCTGACCGGTGAGGCGCCCGACGCCGATCTGTCGGAGGAGTTGCGCGCCGGCACCCTGGCCGAGGTCGGCAACATCCTGCTCAACGGCGTCATGGGCTCAATCTGCAACATGATCACAGCCAGCCTGCAATATGCGGTGCCCGAATATCACGAATCCTCGCTGCGCACGCTGCTCGGCCGGCAGCCCGCCGAAACAGTGCTGATGGCGCAAGCGCTGTTCTATATCGACGAATTGCGCATCGAAGGCAATATCCTGCTCTTTTTCGAGCTGGAATCGTTCCTGACCCTGATCGAAGCGCTTGATGCGGAGCTCTGCGCATGATCACCGCCGAACAGTTTCCGCTGCTCGATCATATCTCGAGCGGCATCCTCGCGATCGATCGTGACGGTACGATTGTGCTGTGGAATGCGCGCATGGAGCAGTGGCGCGGTCTGAACCGGGAGCAGGTCATCGGACGTACGCTGTTCGACTGCTTCCCCGAAACCGATCAGGAGAGCGTGCGCCGGCGCATTGAGCAGGTCTTCGATAGCGGCGCGCCGGTCATATTCTCGTCGCAGCTGCACCACCACATGATTGACTGCCCGCTGCCGGACGGCACGCTGCGTTCGCACTCGGTAACCGTCACATGGCTGGAACGTTTTGGCGTCGCCCTGTTCAGCTTTCAGGATCAGACCGAGGAGTGCAAGCTGATCGAGCAATACAAGCACTCTGCGCGCGAACTGACGGAGCAGCTGCAACAGCGTCAGGCGCTGGAGAAGGAGAAACTGCAACTCTCCGCCGCGATCGATCAGGCCGGCGAGGCAGTGATTATCACCAACCGGACCGGCCGCATCGTCTATGCGAACAAGGCGTTCCGGCAACAGACCGGCTGGCAGTCCGATGATATCCGCGACTTTCCGGTCTATGAACGACTGTTCGAACGCCACGGCGACGGCCTGATCGAGCAGATGCAACAGATGTTGGCCGACGGCCAGTCGTGGCTGGGACGTCAGCAAGTGCTGCGCAAGGATCGCAGCAGTTTCACCGCATCGCTCAGCATTGCGCCGATTGCCGACGAGAGCGGCGCAATCACTCATCACATCATTATCCAGGAGGATATCAGCGAGCACATCTCAATGGAGGAGAAACTGCGCCACGCCCAGAAACAGGAGGCGCTGGTCACGCTGGTCGGCGGCATCGCGCACGACTTCAACAATCTGCTGGCCGGCCTGGTCGGACAGGTCTACCTGGCCTCGCGCGAAGTGCGCGACATGCCGAAAACTGCCGAACGTATGCAGAAGATTCAGGGCATTGCCAATGAGGCCTCCGAGATCGTCAAGCAGCTGCTGACCTTCGCCCGCCAGGGCGAGCACCATGCCAAGGAGTTCCCGCTCGGCTCGTTCATCAAGGAGTTCATCAAGCTGGCCTGCCATACCGTGCCGGAGAATATTACACTCGCCCACGATTTCGCGCCCGGCTCGTTCGCATTCCGCGGCGATGCCAATCAGCTGCAGGAGGCGATGCTGAACATCGTCCAGAATGCTGTCGAGGCCTGCGATGGACTCGATGACGGCCGCATCGAGATCGGCCTGTTCCCGTTCCACGGTACCGACCATGTCCATCTGCTGCAGAAATATCCGGTGCTACGGCACGGCAATTTCGCCCATATCCGGATCAGCGACAACGGCCGCGGCATCCCGACCGACGTGCTGGAGAAGATCTTCGACCCGTTCTTCTCAACCCGCCGCCTCGGCAGCGGCCTCGGGCTTGCGATGGCGATGGGCTGCATACGCAATCATCACGGCATCCTCGATGTAGAAAGCCGGCCGGGCGTCGGCACGATTTTCCATCTGTTCCTGCCAACGCTGACGCCGAAACCGGTCATGGAGGAGACGCATCCGGCCCAACATGCGGTCGCTGCATGTATCCTGCTCGTCGATGATGACGAACGAGTGCTGGAGCCGACCAAGGAGCTGCTCGAGTCGATGGGCTACAACGTCACGCTGGCCGGCGACGGTCAGGCCGCCTGCGACACCTTCGCAGCCGAACCGGAACGCTGGGATATTGTGATTACCGATATGGTGATGCCGCGCATGGGCGGCTTCGAGGCATCGCAGCGCATGCGCCGGCTGCGCCCCGATATCCCGATCATCTATGCGACCGGCTACGACCCGTCACTGGTCACCGACAACACGCGCAACATGCCCAACAGCAAGCTGATCAGTAAACCGTTCAACCCCGATGAACTGGACCGGCTGATTACCGACATGGTTCAGCGGCGCAGCTGAGCCCCGGCCGGCAGATCAGCGTGCGCGTCGGCCAACAGCGCGGCCGTCATCTGCTGCATATGATCCGGGAAAAAGTGACCGGCCCCGTCAATCGCATGAAAGTGGATGCCGGGCTGACCGGCCACGGCGGCCTTGATCTGCGCAAACGGCACAATCTCGTCGGCCGTACCGGCCACGACCGTCAGCGGGCGCTGCTCGCCGTGCATGAATGCGAATGACCAGAGATTGATCGCCGGCGCGACGGCGAACATGCGGCTGACGCTCGCATCACGGCGGGCGGCCTGCAGGCCGGCATAACAGCCGAACGAAAAGCCGGCCAACCACAGCGGCGATGTCGGATGCCTCTCATGCAGCCACTGCAGCGCCGCGGCCGCATCATCGGCCTCGCCCCGGCCGTCATCCCATGCCCCTTCAGAGCGCTCGACGCCGCGGAAATTGAAGCGCAGTACCGAGCAGCCGATATCCTCGAAGGCGCGCGCAATCCAGTAGACCACCTTGTTGCGCATCGTACCGCCATAGAGCGGATGCGGATGGCATACGACAATGGCCGGATAATCTGCATCGCCGGCCTGATAGAGCGCCTGCAGCGCACCTGCCGGACCGGGCAGCAACAGCTGCTGATGCCGGTGCGAACTCATACGAGGAGACGGGCGTATGCATCTTCGGAAAAACCGACCTCGATCGTATCGCCGCGCACCAACAGCGGCCGCCGGATCATCGACGGATACTCGCACATCAGCTGGATCGCACGGTCGCGATCGATATCGACCCGCTCGCTCTCCGGCAGTTTGCGCCAGGTCGTACCGCGCCTGTTCAGCAGCGCCTCCCAGCCAAGCCGGCCAACCCAGTCGCTCAGCCGCTCCGGATCGACGCCGGCAGTTTTGTAATTACGAAAACGGTAGGCGATGCCGTGCGCATCCAGCCACTTGCGGGCCTTGCGCATCGTGTCGCAGTTCGGGATACCGTAGATCTCGATCATCTCTGTTCCTCTGTTGCTGATTTGAATTTGAAGCGCGCCGGCAGCAGGCGTTCAGCTGCTCTGTTCGCGGATAAAGGCGAAAAACTCCTGCTTGCCGTCCGCCTTGATCGGCGTCACGACCATCTCGACCGGGAACTCAAAACCGTCCCGGTGCAGCGCGCGCGTGCGCACCGGCTTATAGAGCCACGGGCCGATACTTTGTTGCTGATAGAGGGCCATACCCTGATGGTGCTCGCGGCGCAGCGAGTCGGGGATAATCACATCCAGTGGCTGGCCGATAATGCGGTGCAGCGACCAGCCAAACAGCGCTTCAGCGCTGTGATTCCAGCCGGTAATCACACCGTCCTGATCGATACTGACATAAGCGTCGTAACTGCTGTCGATGATCTGCTGCAACCGCTCGCCCTTTTTGCGCAACCGTTCCTGCAACTGCTGCTGGTGCGCAACGGTATGGCGAGCATGCAGGCCGAAGCCGATAAACATCACTGAGATCAGTGTGCGCATCCAGATCTCGTTGGCATCGGAGCCGACCAGGTTATCGATAAAACTGCCGTTGCCGAACACCCAGCTGTGAATCAGCGCCTCGGTCGGCCAGTAGAGCAGGCCGACCAGAATCCCCAGATGACCCAGATCCAGTCGTTTCAGCATGACACCTCCGGCAGTGATTGATGATCATTAATGAGTGCAGATTGAAGACATTCTGCCTGTAATCTGTCCGGAAAGGCAAAAGGCGATATTGCCTTTCCTTACAAATCGACCACTTGCGTGATCAATTTGGCAGACCATCTATAGCCTGCATGGCAGCGCTGAATTAATCAGCGCTTCCTTCATGATCATATCGGCTGAATATGGCGGCGAATCAGGTCGGATGCAATGCATATTGTGCAAACAGCTGCGCCGGCGACACTCCCCGGTCGAGACTCAGGCGCTGCAGCTGCAACGAGGCCGGCGCGCCCGACGAACCGGACAGGATCGTGTGGAACGCATCCTGACCAAGCAGCGTCATGCGGGTGGTCAGAAACAGATAATCGAGCGCGCCGGCGGCGATCAGCGTCCGGTGCACCAGCGGCCCGGCGATCATATAGGCGCTGCGATAGCCGCGCTCGACCAGACGGGAGCGCAGCTGCGCCCCGTCGACCTGCGTCGCGCCAGCCGTGCAGAGTTCAAAGCCCTGCGCCGTCAGCGCCGCGCCGCGCTGCGCGCAGGCCTGATCGCTGGTGCAAATGATAACCCGCCGCTGTCGGGCCACCTGCTGCAATGCCGCGACCGGAATATCGAGCGATGCCGAGATCACGACCACGTCGGGCTGCGACGCCAGCCCCTGCTGCTGCCGCCATGCAACCAGATCGACATAGGCCGGCTCCTGCCCAACCGGCAGCAGATCCTGCGCGCAGCCGGCCTGCAGCTGGCGGAAATAGCGGGCCGAGGTCAGCATTACATCGGCCTGCGCGGCCAGCTCCTGATAGAGTCGCCAGTCGCGTTTGTTGGCGATCGCATCGGGCACCATATACGCCCCGCGATCGGCATCGCGCAGCGAGATGCGCCCATCCACGCTGGCGATGTAGTTGGCATAGATCAGCAGCTCGCCGGCGCCGGCCTGACGGTGCAGCCCCAACTGCAGATAGTAACCGGCAAGCGTCCGCTCGCCGGTCCCCGGATAAAGCTGCAGCAGATCAGCCATCGCCCGCGTCATTCGGCCAGCTGCGCGCGGCCGATCTCCATCGTCGAGCAGACCGCGGTCGGACAGTGCTCAAACAGCGGACAGTCAATGCAGTGCGGCTTGGTGCGGCAGTGGCGCTTGGCATGCTCGACAATCAGGGCGTGAAACTCCTGAAACAGCGGCAGGCTCTCCGGTAGCCGCTGCTGGAAATAGTGCTGGATGCTGTCGTAGTTCAGTTCATGGCCGAACTGTTCGAGGCGCACGAACAACCGCTTGGTATAGGCATCGACAACAAACACCGGCCGATCCAGCGCATAGAGCAGCATCGAGTCGGCCGTCTCCGGACCGATGCCATGCACGCCGAGCAGACGCGCGCGCAGCATGCTCAGCGGCCACTTCATCAACCCCTCACGCTTGCCGTTGTTGTAATAGAACAGTGCAAACTGCTGCAGATAGCGCGCCTTCTGCATATAGGAGCCGGACGAACGGATCACCTCGCCGAGCTGCTGCAGATTGCAGCTGGCGATCGCTTCGCAATCGAGCATGTCGGCATCCTTGAGCGCGGCGATCGCGGTCTCGACATTCTTCCAGCTCGTATTCTGGGTCAGGATCGCCCCGATCATCATCTCGAACGGCGTCTCGGCCGGCCACCAGTGCTGCGGTCCGTAGGCATCGAGCAGGCACTGATAGACCTGCAGCGGTGACTGACTCACAGCCAGGCCTGCAGCCGCCGCACTTCGGCGCGATTGAGCTTGCGGTAGCTGCCGCGCGGCATCCCCTCCTCCAGCCTGATCGGGCCGAAACGGGTGCGAATCAGCCGGCGCACCGGATGGTCGCACTCCTCCAGCGTACGCCGCACCTCGCGCCAGCGACCGCGATAGATCACGATCGTCAGCCAGGTATGACCCTTCGATTCAGCATCGACACTGACCTCCCACGCATCGGCATGCTCGCCGTGGCCAATCTCGAAGCCGCCGCTGCGCAGCTTCTCCAGCGTCTCCAGCGACAGCTGGCCGGCGACGCGGGCGCGATATTCGCGCGGCAGGCGCGCGCCGGGCCTGGTCAGCGCGCGGGTCAGCGCGCCGTCATCGGTCAGCAGCAGCAAGCCTTCGGTATCCATATCGAGGCGGCCGATCGACTGCACATTCGGTGCGACATCAAGAAAGTCGTAAATCAGCGGCCGGCCGCGTGCATCCTTGCGCGAACAGAGCTGGCCGACCGGCTTGTTGTAGAGGATATAGGTATGGCTCTGCTGCGGCTCCACGAGCTTGCCGTCAACGGCGACAACATCGCCGGGCATGATGCGGGCGCCCGCCTCGGTACAGAGCTGGCCGTTGATCGACACGCGGCCGGCCGCCACCCAGCGATCCGCCTCGCGCCGCGAACAGAGCCCACAGGCGGCCAGATAGCGGTTGATGCGCTCGCCGGCGGACGCATCGGTGGCAGGCGATTGTCCCGGCGTCTGCGCTTTACGCGCCGGCTTCTTCGCTCTGCCCGGCGATTTTCCCGGTTTGGTCGATTGTTGGGTTGGTTTAGTCGGTTTGGCCATCGTTATCGGTATCCACTTCCCTGTGTTCGTCTTCCATGACTGTCTGCGCAATCACGGCCTGTTTCGCATCCGGCGTCGCTGCCACCGGGGGGGGCAACCAGACGCTGAATCTCGTCATCATCCATCAACTGCGCCGAATCGGGCAGATCCTTCAGCGAGCCGAGCCCGAAATCGATCAGAAACTGCCGGCCGGTGCCGTAGAGATGCGGCCGGCCCGGCACCTCCTTGCGCCCGAGCACCTTGACCCAGCTGCGCTCCTGCAGCGTCGCGATCATCTGACTGGAGACCTTCACGCCGCGAAGCGCCTCAATCTCGGCGCGTGTCGTCGGCTGACGATAGGCGATAATCGCCAGCGTCTCCAGCGCCGAGCGCGACAGCCGCGGCGGTTTGACATGCCAGAGCCGGCGCACCAGCTCAGCATGGGCCGGCGCGGTCCGAAACTGCCAGCCGCCGGCCACCTGCGTCAGCTGAATGCCACGCCCGGCGTAGAAACGCTCCAGCTCGGCCAGCGCAGCGCGAATATCGGCCGAGGCAACATCAGCGCCCAGCAGCTCGCGCAGTCGGGCCAGCATCAGCGGCTCATCGCTGGCCAGCGCCAGCGCCTCGATACGGGCGGTCAACGGCGCGTCGCTCAATGCCGCATCTCCTGCGGCAGCAGCGTAATCGCGCCGTAGCTCTCGCTCTGCACGACGCTGATCAGCTGCTGCCGCCACAACTCGAGAACCGCCAGCACAGTCGTCACCAGCGCCTCGCGGCCGGGCGAATCGGTCAGCAACTCATCCAGTTGCATGCCGCCCTGCTGCAGGCGCGTCAGCACCATGCTCATCTGTTCGCGCACGCTCATCGTTTCGGTGAAGATCCGGTGGCGCACCTCGCCGCCGATGCGTTTGAGCACCTGCCGGAAGGCCAGCAGCAGCGCATCGAGATCGGCGGCCGGCAACGGCCGCTCAACATCGTCTGCCTCAGGGAAGATCGGCCTCGTGAATACATCGCGACCGATCAGCGGCCGCTCGCCCAGCTCCTCGGCCAGCACCCGATACTGCTCGTAGGCGATCAGCTGGGCCGCCAGCTCGGCGCGCGGATCGATCGCATTGCCCTCGTCGTCGATCTCCGGACGCGGCAGCAGCATGCGCGATTTCAGCTGCATCAGCGTGCTGGCCATGACCAGATAGTCGCCGGCAATCTCCAGATCCATCTCCTGCTGCGCTTCGAGGATATCGAGATACTGGCCGGTAATCATCGCGACCGGGATATCGAAAATATCGAGCTCCTGACTGCGAATCAGATGCAGCAGCACATCCAGCGGCCCATCGAAACGATCCAGATGAACCGGCGGCAGCGCAGGGCGCAGCGCATGATCGCCATCGATCAGCGGCGCCTGCACTGCCTGGCTCATACGCGATAATCCATCTTCAGCGTTTTGCGCACCTTCTCCATCGTGCGCCCCGCCTCCAGCCGCGCGCGCTCATTACCGGCGCGGACAATATCTTTCAGGTCATCCGGGCGCGAGGCGAGATCGGCGCGGCGATCGCGGATCGGCTGCAGCTCCGCCTCCAGATGTTTCAGCACGCACATCTTGCAGTCGATGCAGCCGATCGCCGCCGTCGTACAGCCGTCGCGCACCCAGGCGCGCTCCTCTTCGGTCGAATAGACCTTGTGGAAATCCCAGACCGGACACTTCTCCGGCGTGCCCGGATCATCGCGTCGCACCCGGGCCGGATCGGTCGGCATCGTCTTGACCTTCTTCTCGGTCACTTTCCAGCTCTCGCCCAACTCGATCGTATTGCCGTAGGACTTGCTCATCTTGCGCCCGTCCAACCCCGGCAACTTGGCGGCCGGCATCAGCAGCGACTTCGGCTCCGGAAACAGCGGCGGAATGCCCTGGCGATAGAGGTGATTGAAGCGGCGCGCAACCTCGCGCGTCAACTCGACATGCGGCACCTGATCCTCGCCGACCGGCACGCCGTCGGCGCGGTAGAGCAGAATATCGGCCGCCTGCAGCAACGGATAGCCGAGGAAGCCGTAGGTGCCGAGATCTTTTTCGCGCAGCTGCTCGATCTGATCCTTGTAGGTCGGCACCCGCTCCAGCCACGAGAGCGGCGTCATGAACGAGAAGAGCAGATGCAGCTCGGCATGCTCGGGCACCTCCGACTGGATGAACACGACCGCCTGCTCCGGATCGATGCCGACAGCCAGCCAGTCGATCAGCATATCCCAGATCGTATCCTTGACGATCGACGGATTGGCGTAATCGGTCGTCAGCGCATGCCAGTCGGCGGCGAAAAAGAAGCACTGGCTCTGCTGCTGCAGCTTCAGCCAGTTCTCCAGCACGCCCTTGTAGTGGCCGAGGTGCAGTTTGCCGGTCGGCCGCATGCCGGACAGGATCCGTTTCGGTATGTTCTGTTGTGCATCGTCTGAAGTGCTCAAGCCTCTTCCCCTTGTTGAAAAGCCGGCCTGCAGCCGGTTGAGCGAACGATAACAAAGCCGGCCGGCGAATGCGATGCGGGGAGTCGCGCCCGGAGCGCCGCTGAAAATCGATCATTGACGCAAGCCACCTTCCCCCTAAAATGCGCGACCTTCGCGGCGCTTTAGCTCAGTTGGTTAGAGCAGCGGAATCATAATCCGCGTGTCCGGGGTTCGAGTCCCTGAAGCGCCACCATTTTCGGTAAATCCTTTGTATA
>CAYSMR010000027.1:0-13544 GCA_964432195.1 uncultured Zetaproteobacteria bacterium
AGGAATTTAATACAAAGCCCCACCGTCGAGAGAAATCTCCGGTGGGGCTTTTCTTTTGTCTTCCGCAAGAGTTGATGCTCCGGCGTTTTTTGTTTTGTCAGCGAGTTTGCTGAGCACCATCTCGACCGAGGAATCAACAAACTCCTCGATCAATCCAGAGTAATATTCTCTTTCCACGCTTATCGTGTTTCCATTTCAGAGCAGCCTATAATCGATTCAAGACTACGCACCGCACTGGATATATTGATTTTCGTGAATAGATGCTGACAATGGTGACTTAACCAATTCAAGCAAGGGGAAGCCGCCTTTTCTTGAGTTGGCTGAGTGGTTTAAAGCACCCGCCTGAAAAGCGGGAGAACCTCCGGATTCCGCGGGTTCGAATCCCGCACTCACCGCCAAGGGCTCCCGAAAGGGGGGGCTTTGAAGGTTTATGCTTGAGGATAAGGAATCTCATCATTCATCATCGATAGATGAATATCGAAATTCACGCCTTCTGAAAGCTTGCAAGCCTCCTTCAAGGATCTCGCAGACGTGTTCTCGAATTCCTTTCTGATTCAAGATGCCATTGGCAGGCGCATCCCAGAAAGTGTTTTCCAAAGACCCTGACACATATTCGGATCAGGGGTTGGGCCTACGACATGCTGATAGCCCTGTTAAGGTTGCAGAAGCAAACCACCTACCAGCAAAACAAACATACCAATTGTAAAAAATGGCACCGGGCAGTTTCATGCGGAGAAAATGAAATTGCATCCGGCTTGCAGGCTCATGCACATCAATCCGGTCAGTATTTTAGCGGGATCGCGTTGATTTGCAGAAAGGTGATCAATATTTCCGGCTTGTAGCGTAATCGTTGTTCGGTTGATTTGGCCGTTGTGTCCGTGCGGGGGGGGGGGGCAACCTCGAGTCATACCTGCGCTGTGAAACATGTGAAACATAAAAAAGCCCGGTGATCAGGTCACCGGGCTTTGTCGTGTCGAAGAAGGGAAAGGCTCAGAACGGGATGTCGTCATCAACCGGGACATTGCCGAAATCCGGGCTGCTGGCAAACGGGTCATTGCTGTTCCCGCGCGGGGCGTTGCCGCCGCCGCCCTGGGTCGGAAATCCGCCGCCACTGCCGCCAGCTGGAGCGTTGTTCGAAGCGCTGCCCTCCTGGCGTCCGCCGATCAGATCGAGCGAGTTGACGCTGGCCTCTACCGAAGTCCGTTTGTTGCCCTCGTTGTCGGTGTATTCGCGTACGCGCAACTCGCCGCTGACGGCCACCTGCGTGCCTTTAACCAGATACTGGGGCAGTCGCCCTTCGGCGCGTTTGCCGAACAGCGAGCAACGAATCCAGTTGGTGCCCTTGTTATCGCCGAAACCATAATCGACGGCCACGGTGAACGAACAGATGGCCATGCCCCCCTGCGTGAAGCGTGTTTCGCAATCTCTGGCCAGACGGCCGGTAAATGTATAAACATTCATAACATTCCACTCCCTGATGCGCTGATCCGCGCCATGTGTGCCGAACAGCGGCAGGGGAGGATCATAACCAAACGTGCTGATTCATCCAGCCATTTGATCGGAACCGATGCGCGGCTTTATGACGTCGCGATGATTGCCGGCCCCGGGCGCCTGGCGGGGACACTCGCTCTTGGGCATCCGGATAAATCAGAACCCCATCTGTATTGAGTCTATGTATCGAGCCACTTGATTGAACAGCCGATCGTCGGATGCTGTGGCTGCGGCGGATTCTCGCCTGCCACCATCAGTTCGGCGGCAGTCAGCAGCTCCTGGCGGGTGACCTTGGCCTCGTCCTTCCACGCATCATCAATGCGGCCGTGGTAGAAGAGGCGGCGATCTGCATCGAATAGATAGAGGTCGGGTGTGCACTGGGCGTCAAATGCTTTGGCGACGGCCTGCGTATCATCGACTAGGTAGGGGAAATCGATCCCCCATTCGATAATTTTCTGCCGCATCGCATCCACGCCGTCAGCCGGGTAGTCCGGGTGAATGTTCGGATTAACGGCAATCGTATGGAGGCCCATCTCCTTTAGCGTGGCTGCATGACGAATCAGGCGCGGCCAGACAGCTATCGCATAGGGGCAGTGATTGCATGTGAATGCGACCAGCAATCCATTCTTGCCGACCTGATCGCGCAGACGCACGGTCTCTCCCTGCACGTTTTTCAGCGTCATATCGGGTAGTGGCCAGCCGGTATCGACATGTATTGAAGCAACCAGAGCCATAATAGCCTCCTTGGGTCATGAAGTTCAGGACCATGGCGTGGCGCTCATACTGCGCGCCACGGCCACGATATAACTGAACAGAATAATAGCAGTGATAAAGCAGCTGCGCTGCAACCAGCGCTGTTGCGCAAATTTCAGCGCAATCGCACCGACTATGATATAGAGCAGTATCGCCGCAAGCTTGGCGGCCAGCCAGTCGGTATTCAGCGGGGAAAAGCCCAGCTGCATGGCCAGCATAATACCGCTGAACAGCAGCAGTGTATCGATGCTGTCGGGCAGCGTGCGCTGCCACATCCGCGCTGTGACCGGCCGGCCGGCCCAGAGCCGCGCGCCGCGCCAGATAAACAGCGTCAGTGACAGTACCACGCAGCTGAAATGGAACGGCAGCAGAAACTGGATCATGATCACCTCGATAGCCCGATTCCGGGCATCTTGCGCTTGCAATACACTCAACTATACTAGGCCCACGCCGGCATTCCAGCCGGTTTTTAAATTTGAGGGAGGAATACCAATGAAACGCATTGCAATCGCAATGGCCGCCAGCGCTGTGCTGGCAGCGCCGGCCTTCGCCGGAGAACACGGTCACCACGACAGTGGTCATCACGCCGCAGCAGCCGGTCATCACGGTCCTGTAGCGGATAAGGTGATCGCCGATCAGCGCAAGGCTCTGGCCAAAAATACCAAGGGTAAGGGCTTCGGTCCGCAGTCACCCCGGGATATCGATTCTCTGGACGGCAATAACCCGCGCATCTTCAGCGCTGCGCCGGCTTATACGCAGATGAATCTCTGCAACATCCATTTCCACAAGAATGCAGAGCACAAGGCCAAGGATTTCTCGATCTATGCCGGTAATGGCAACGGTCACGGTTATCAGAGCGGTTACAAGTATGATGCATCGCTGCTGAGCAAGGCGGAGCTGGCTCCGACCAGGCACAAGATTTGCGACAGCGCGCACAGCACGCTGCGCCCGGGCGATACGATTGAAGTGCATTACGTGCATACGACAGCGCAGGTCAAGCCGGGGCCGACGCTGGGCTCCTGCCTGAGCGAGGCGATCAAGAACCCGCAGCTGCGCGTTGAGACGCAGGTGTTCGTGCTGGTCAATGACAAGCACGCGCTCGATTTCACCAAGCTGACCAAGTACGGCAAGAACAAGGCAGGCCTCTATCAGGCAACCGCCATTCCGGATAACACCGGTGCACCGGTCCAGTATGCCGGTTCGACGACTGGTCCGGGCTACAATGAGAAGGGCTCGCCGTTCCAGGTGACTTGGAGCGTGCGTCCGCATGTCGCCAAGGTGAATATCGAGACGGTCGGCAAATGGTGCAAGAAGAACGACTTCAATGAGGACCATGGTCACGGCGTCCGTAATCTCGTGATCAACAAGGATCTGCTCTCGCAGATCGACTAAATCGGGACTGCCTGTCCGGCATCGCCAACCGAGAAGCCGCCCCATACGGGGCGGCTTTTTTATTGAATACATGACTCATAGTGTGCGCCGCATGCTTGTCGTGCGGCTCCGGTTGGCGCATAGTCGCAGCTATGCCCTTTAGTGTTGTTGATAAGCCTGATCTGCTGCCTGCTACCGTGGCCTGCGAGCGCAGCGCAGCTTAGGATGCGAATCGATATCGAGGCGACAGCAGAAGCTCGGTTGCCGAATGACGAGCTCGTGGTCCGGTTCCGGATTGAACGACAGGGAGCGGATGCTGCTGCGCTCCGGCGGCAGGTCAATCCCATCGCTGCTGCGATCCGGGAGCGTCTCAAGTCCGAACCGGGCGTGACCCTGAATACGACCGCTCGGAGCATGCAGCCGCAGTGGCGTTGCGTTATCCGAAGAACAGCGCCCGGGTTCGCAGCGGCTGGATCATGACGCAGAGCGGGGAAATCGTCAGCCGCAGACCGGATGGCGCGGCGCTGTGGCTGGACGCGATCGAGACTGCCGGCGCGCAGCTCTCGGCGCTGTAGTTTCGCGTCAGCAGCAAGAGGCCCGCAAGCAGGCGCGCCACCGTCTGCGTCTGCAGGCCGTCGCCGATTTCCGTGCGCAGGCGAGAGCCGTGACCGTGGCTCTGGGAGCAGGCCATTACCGGATTATTCAACTGGATACCGATCAGAGAGCGGCGCAGCCGCCCGTCTACCGGGGCGAGATGGCGATGATGGCCAGATCCCGTGCCGATGCGCCGCCGGGCAAATAAACAACGGGGCGGCTGTTGCCAGCCGCCCCGTGATTCATCGCGATGTGATGAGCGAGTATCAGCTGCGGCTGGTAACTTCCAGCAGGTGGTAGCCGAACTGGGTCTTTACCGGGCCCTGAACGCTGTTCAGCTCGGCCGAGAACACGACCTTGTCGAACTCCGGCACCATCATGCCCGGGCCGAATTCGCCCAGATCGCCACCGTTACGGCCGGATGGGCAGCTGGAATTCTTGCGCGCCACTTCGGCAAAGTCCTCACCGCCTTCAATGGCGGCTTTCAGATCCAGACATTTCTCTTCACTATCTACCAGAATATGGCGTGCTGTTGCTACGGTCACGAATCACCCCGTATAAAGAATATGGTATGTATCCTACGCACCGTTTACGCTGCTTTGCCAGTGTCGCGTAACGATTCTCGCTCCAAACGTGTTAATCACGTTCGTCGATTGGGATATACTGCTGGCCGCGCTTGCCGGTATAGATCTGTTGCGGCCGGTAGATGCGCCCGTGCCCGAGCTGCTCCTTCCAGTGCGCCAGCCAGCCGGCCACGCGTGCAACGGCGAAAATCGGCGTGAACAGATCGGTCGGGATGCCCAGCTTGCGATAGACAATGCCGGAGTAGAAGTCGACATTCGGACAGATGCCCTTCTTGCCCAGGGTCTGTTTGGAGAGCTCTTCGATGCGGCTGGCGATTTCATAGGTCGGGTCTGCGCCCATGCGTTCGGTCAGTTCGACATAGAGTTTTTGCAATAGTGTCGCGCGCGGGTCCTTGGTTTTGTAGACGCGATGGCCGAGGCCAGGGATCTTCTCCTTGCGCGCCAGCTTGCCCTTCAGATAGGCCTCGGCGGCTTCGACGGAATCGATTTCATCGAGCATTTTCAGCA
The DNA here is from genome assembly GCA_964432195.1 of uncultured Zetaproteobacteria bacterium. Lineage (GTDB taxonomy): Bacteria > Pseudomonadota > Zetaproteobacteria > Mariprofundales > Mariprofundaceae > Mariprofundus. Next base: position 5,301 of record CAYSMR010000027.1, read on the forward strand.
CATCCTCGTTGGCGCCGCCGTGCAGCGGGCCGGATAGCGAACCGATCGCGGCGCTAATTGAGGTATACGGATCGGCATGGCTCGATGCGACGACCAGCGTCGAGAAGGTGCTGGCATTCATCGTGTGTTCGGCATGTACAATCAATGCGACATCGATAATACGCTCGGTCAGCGCATCGGGTTCGTCGCCGGTTAGCATATAGTAGAAATTGGCGGCGTGGGAGAGATCATCACGCGGCGTGATCGGGTCGTCGCCATGGCGCATACGGGCGTGTGCCGCGACCAGCGTCGGCATTTTCGCGATCAGATGCACGCAGACCTGATGCACGGTCGCCGGATCGAGTTCGCCCTCCAGCGATTTCGGGAATGGATAGAACATACCCAACGCAGCTTCGGTAGTCTGCAGTGCATCCATCGGATGTGTCGATTCCGGAAAGCATTTCATCATATCGCGAATGCGGAACTTGATGCGGCGGTGGTGCGTCAGCTCCTGCTTGAAGTCGTCGAGTTCAGCCACGGTCGGCAACTGGCCGTAGAGCAGCAGCCATGCGGTCTCCTCGAATGAGGAGTGCTCGGCGAGCTGTTCGATATCGATACCACGGTATTCCAGATAGCCACGCTGGCCATCGACGAACGAGACTGCCGATTCGGCGACAGGGATGCCGGCCAGGCCGGGTGAATAACAAGCAATTTCAGATGTTGCGGCAGCTTTCTGTTGCGACATGAGTCTACTCCGTTTGCGGTGTCGGTGATCGCGTCTGCGATCAGGCCGTCAATCTAGCAAACCTGCCGGCATTCCCTAAGCCTTTATTGGCGCCGCCCGAGCGGATGGTTACGATTGACCAGATCGTGCAGCCGTGCCCGTGTTACATGGGTATAGATCTCGGTGGTCGTGATATTGGCGTGTCCGAGCAGCATCTGTACGGCGCGCAGATCGGCGCCATGGTTGAGCAGATGGGTGGCAAAGGCGTGGCGTAGCGTATGCGGCGACGGAGCCGGCGAAATGCCGGCCTGTACGGCATACTGTTTCAGCCGCAGCCAGAAATTCTGCCGGCTCATCATTTTTCCGCTGCGGCCCGGGAACAGAAACGGGCTGCCAGGCTCGGCAGGGCGGCGCTGCAGCCAGCGGCCGATCCAGGCAGCTGCCTCGGCGCCGAACGGCACCAGTCGCTCCTTGTCGCCCTTGCCGATTACCCGCACCAGACCGCCGGCCCGGTCCACATGCGCCAGCTGCAGGCCGACCAGTTCGCTGACCCGGAGTCCGGTTGCATAGAGCACCTCCAGCATGCAGCGGTCGCGTAGCCCGGTCGTAGTTGCGGTATCCGGCGCAGCCAGCAGCGCCTCGACATCCTGCTCACTCATCAGTTTCGGCAGCGGCCGGCTTTTGCGCACCCGGGGCAGGTGCCGAGCCGGATGATCATCGCGCATGCCCAGATCCTGCAGATAGGTGAACCATGTCGAGAGTGCGCTGCGTCGGCGCTGGATCGTGTTTTCACGCAGGCCGCTGCGGCGCAGTGCGGCAAGATAGTTGAGCACGGCGGCCTGATCGGCCTGCATCAGGGAGCTGCCGGCGGCCCGAAAAAATGCGTCGGCATGCAGCAGGTCAGTGCGATAGGATTCGGTGGTATTCGGCGACCAGCCGCGCAGCATGGCCAGTCGCTGCAGCAGCCCGGTGATGCTCTGTTCACTCTCCTGCATGGTTGCGTTCATTGCAGCAGCCTAGCGGTTAAGCAGGCTATAGAACCAGTAAAAGATGTCGGTGGCCGGCGGCGACGGTGCGAGATCGGCTGGCGTGCGTCTTGCTGAGCTGTATGCAATAAAACGCGGGGGGGGGGCAGAGAGATGACAGATCAGGTCAACAATATTCGGCAGGATCCGTTTATCAGGGGGCTGCTGGAACGCCTGCCGACGAGTGATCGCAGCAGCTTCAGTGATGAACAGCTGGTCAGTCTGAAGGTCGCACTGGGGGCCAGGACATGGGGCGTGCATCCGGTAGATCTGAGATGGACGATCAGGATCTGGCGTAAGTGCTATTATTTCGTGTTTCTGGCCGGTGCTAACCGTCGTCCGTTGAGTCGGCGCGAGCAGGAGCTGGCGCTGCTGGCCAAAATGCTCCTGTTTGCCGGTTTTATCACCGTGTCGGCACTGTTGGGCATTCTGGTGCTCTATCTGATCAAATCGGCTGCCGGTATCGATATTTTCCCGAACTATTCGTTCGGTGTATGGACCTGGTTTCAGGAGCATGTGTTCAGTCAGTTCTGACTGAACACATGTGGCGATTCAGTCGTCGAAACCGGCCGAGATATGATTCTCGAAACGGGTGTATTTGTGGATGAAGGTCAGCTTCACTTCGCCGATCGGGCCGTTACGCTGCTTGGCGACAATGATTTCAGCGATGCCCTCATTATCGGGCTTCTTGTTGTAGACCTCGTCACGGTAGATGAACATGATCACGTCGGCATCCTGCTCGATTGCGCCGGATTCGCGCAGGTCGGACATGACCGGGCGCTTGTCGGCCCGTTGCTCCAGCGAACGGTTGAGCTGGGAGAGTGCGATCACCGGTACATCGAGCTCCTTGGCGAGCCCTTTCAGCGACCGGGTGATTTCCGAGATCTCCTGGGCGCGGTTTTCGGAGTCGGAACGGCCGGACATCAGACCGACATAGTCGATCAGCACCAGATCGAGCCGCTTGGCCTCGCGCTTGAGGCGGCGGCACTTGGAGCGCACCTCCAGCACCGAGATGGCCGGCGTATCGTCGACATAGATCGATGATTCAGCCAGCGCGCCGCTGGCGGCTGCGAGTTTGCGCCAGTCCTCGGCCGAGAAGCGACCGGTGCGCAGATGCTGCATATCGACGCGCGCCTCGCAGGCGAGCATACGCATCGCAATCTGCTGCGATGACATTTCCAGCGAGAATACGGCTACAACGCCCGGCTCATCGGATCGGATCGACGCATTCTGGGCCAGGTTCATCGAGAAGGCGGTCTTGCCCATACTCGGGCGTCCGGCGATAATGATCAGATCGCCGCGTTGCATGCCGGCGGTCATGCGGTCGAGATCGTCAAAGCCGGTCGGCACGCCGGTAACCAGCTTCTTCTCGGCGTAGCGCTGCTCGAGCTCCTTGTAGCTCTCCAGCATCAGATCGGACATCTTGCTGAATGACGGGCGCGAACGATTGAAATTTTCGGCGATGCCGAGGATGTTTTTCTCGGCCAGATCGAGGTGTTCGTTGACATCGCGGGACGGCTCTTCGTAGACCTCGCGCGTCACATTGCTGCAGACCGACAGCAGATCGCGTAGCACCGAGCGCTCGCGCACGATATCGGCGTAGTGTTTGACATTAGCCGAGGTCGGAACAGCCGTGACCAGTTCGGAGAGGTAGGCTTCGCCGCCAATCTCGGCCAGTTCACCACGCCGTTCGAGGTGATCCTTGATCGTCAGCGCATCGACCGGCTGCCCCTTGGCAGCCAGCTCGGTGATTACATAGAAGATGCGCGCATTGGCTTCAACATAGAAATGTTCCGGCAGCAAGCTGCCTTCGAGGCGCTCCAGCGCATCGGAGGCAAGCATGATTCCCCCGAGCACCGCCCGCTCGGCATCATTGGCGTGTGGCGGGATACGCTCGCGGAGCGTATCGGTGCGCAGGGGAATCGGCTGACTCAATGTTGCTCGGAGGAGACCGTGATGTTCAGCGTCGCGGTGACATCCGGATGTAGGCGGACGCGGAAGCTGTGCTCGCCGACGACCTTGATATGCTCATCCTGCAGGATGTTGCGGCGCTCGACAGAGAAGCCGTGCTCGTTGATCAGCGCAGCCAGCTCGGCAGCGCCGACGGAGCCGTAGAGATGCTTGCCATCGGATGTGGCCAGTACGACTTCCAGTTTCAGCTCCTCGAGCTTGGCTGCTTCGGCCTGCGCAGCGGCCAGCAGTTCGGCCTGTTTGCTTTCGAGCAGCGCGCGGCGACGCTCGAAGATCTTGCGGTTGCCGGCATCGGAGATGGCGGCCTTGCCCTGTGGCAGCAGATAGTTGCGGCCATAGCCGGGGCGCACGTTGACCTCGTCGCCGACATTGCCCAGCCCTTCTACGCGTTCCAAAAGAATCAATTGCATTGTTATCCTCCAACTGCCGGCATGTTCCGGCGATAATCAAACCAAATATCCATCAGGCCGATAATCACAAACGGGATGATCAATATCGACCAGATAATTAACATCAAGTACATCAAAGCGATTGAAAGCAGCATATTCTTTGCTTTCAACCAGCTGTGCCCGACCGCGATGCCCTGCACCGCCAGCAGACCGCCGGTCAGGATCGCGGTGTTGACGGCGATATAGTGCAGCTCACCCGAACCCAGATTGAGCAGAACCATCACGGCCAGAAACAGATACGCAACCGGCTTGCCGAATCCGAGCTCCAGCAGGCTGGTCGACTCGCCCCGGTAGAAGCCGTATCTGCGGGCTACATTTCTGGCCAGCACGATATCACCCCACCATGCAAACCAGATGCCCAGCGCCATCAGACCGGGCATGATTTCTACCATCATCCGGCGCGACTGCTCAAGCATTTGCACGGCCTGCGGCTCGCTGGTCGGCACCTGCTGCTGCACGCTGTCGAACAGCGGCTTCAGCAGGCTGTTAATCAGCTCCTGAATGCCCATGCCCTGTGAGCCTGCGGCAATGGCCAGCCCCAGCAGCGTCAGTGCGCCGAGCCCGAAGGCCATATACTGAGCGCTGCGCCGCACGCCGTCGCTGCGCATCATCAGCAGTGCGCCCATGATCGGGATCAGCCCGTAGAGCACGAATACGACGATGCCCGGCATCAGCGCAAAGCCGCTGATCACGGCCACGCCTGCACCGGCCAAGGCTGCGACATACACGCCGAACGCAATGCCGCCGCCGAAGGTGACCAGCGCGATTAGCGCCGGCGCCAGAATATGCAGCGACAGTCCGGCGGTGGTCAGTAGCATCGCCAGGAATCCCGGCGCGCCGCCGCCGAGCCCCGGCAGCCATATCGCGCTCATCAGCATTGCCAGCATCAGCGTTGCGCATGGCAGTCGGTGCGTCAGCACGAAGCTGACCACCGGCGGCATGACCTGCGGGGCGGGCGTCTGATCCTGCATCAGGTCAGCGTAGTGCGGATGACGGCTGAGAGCCTGCGCGACGCGTCAATGCTGCAATCAGTCGTGATGCAGCGGAGTGAACGGAACCAGAGCCAGCACGCGGGCGCGCTTGATGGCCGTGGTCAGGAAACGCTGGTGCTTGGCGCAGGTGCCGGTCACACGGGACGGCAGGATCTTGTAGCGCTCGGTAATGAAACCGCGCAGCAGATCCGGGTCCTTGTGGTCGATGACCAGACTCTTGTCGGCGCAGAACTTGCAGAACTTGCGACGACGCTGAAAACGACCGCGCGGGCCGCTGCGCTGTGGGCGATCGCCCTGCGGACGGTTGCCCTGCGGACGCGCGCCCTGCGGGCGATCGCCGGCTGCGGCCGGTGCGGCTTTTTTCACTTCTTCACTCATATCTTTACTCCTTCAATCTCTTGTCGGCGTTATCGGGTTGCTTGGCCGGCTGCTCCAGCAGGCGACAACTGTCCACCCAGATTTCCACCTGTCCCCAGCAGGGTTCACCGTCCCTGCTGTAAAAACGTCTACGCAGGCAGCCCTCAATCATCACCCGATGCCCCTCCAGGGCCATGATCGTGTTGACGATATCGCCGCTGGCGCGCAGCGGCATCGGCTGTTCATCCTGCACGCCGGCCCGAACCGGTCCCAGTTTGGGGCGGTGCGTGACCAGCTCTGCAATCAACGCCAGCGAACCGTCAGGCATCCAGCGTTTGCGAATGTGTCCCAGCCGGCCCGAAACACGGGCGCGGTTGAACTCAGGCGCTTGCAGTGTCTCCGTCCGCATCGCTCTTTTCAGTCGCGGATGCTTCAGCAGCAGCCTCTTTAGAGGCAGCCTCTTCTCGCTTGGCGGCGGCCTGAGCGCGACGCAGCAGTGGCGACGGCTTGTCAGAGAGTTCGGTCAAACGGGTGGTCAGAGAGCGGATAATGCGCTCTTCTAGGCTGATCGCGTGTTCCAGCGTCTTGATTGCTTCAGCGCTGCCGTCGGTGACGAGCAGCATGTAAGTGCCGCGTTTGCGGTTGGCGATGGAATAGGCCAGCGGGCGTGAGCCCCAGTTTTCGCGTTTTACAATGCGGCCACCGACCTTTTCGACTTTGCTGACCAGGTCATCGGTCAGGGCTTCGGTGTTTTCCTGAGAGATATCAGGATTAACGATAAATATAGTTTCGTAATACAAACGGCGCTCCTCTCGGTGTACTAATGTACGCCCCGGTACGATATGCGCGTCCGGAGCAAGGTTATGTTGACTAACGCGGTGATCTGCGCAGTGGCGGCGCATCATAGGCCGAAGCCGCCCGATTGCAAGCATCGATGCCGTTTTGAATTGCTGACTGTTGTGTAGCGCTTGCTATTGCCGATATCGGACTCTATCGTTGCCATATGCGTTATCTGGCATGGATCGCCGTATTATCTCTGCAATTGGGTATGTTTGTCTGCGGCGCAGGCATTGATGTCTGTCATGCCGCCGATGAGCCGGCTCATGCCGCAATCGGAGGGCCGGCCGCAGCGTTGACGCCGGTTGCGTTGACCTCCATTGCGCAGCATGTATCTGCGGAGCCTGCCAGCCCAGCCGATAATCCGGTTGATCAGTCCGGTTCGCCGATCGACCAGACCTGTTCGGCTCATGCCGCGCATGTATTTCTCGGACAACTGCATGATCAGCCGAACGGCCCGGATATCCACCGTGGTCAGGCGGCGCTGCTCAGCGCGCTGAATCTGCCCGAGATCCTCAATCGTATCGAACAACCCCCCCAAACTGTCGCACAGCTGATTGCCTGAGCGCAGGCGCTGCCACCTGCGGATTGTGAACCGATCGCGCCGCATCTGCCTGTGTCCTGTTCAGTCAGCTTCCCCATTATACCAAATCCTATGACCACAGGGGGGAATCTGTGCGCATACCTATTTCAATGACTGTGATGCTGCTATGCATGCATCCGTTTTACGCAGCCGCTGATACGCTGCAGCAGGCTATGGAGCACGCGACGCTTGCGCATCCGCTGCTGCAGATGGCCGAGCAGCAGCAGGCTGTCGCCCGCGGCAATCTGAGCGAGCAGGACGCTTACGCCTATAATCCGGAGCTCTCGATCGAGCCGCAACGCCGACGCCTGAACGGCGGCGGCAGCAGTAACGACTACTATATTACGCTCTCCCAGGGGGTCGAGCTGGGTGGCAAGCGCGCGTTGCGGGAACAGTCGGCGCGCGCCGCGCTCGCTGTCGCCGGCCATGCCCAGGCTGGCGTGCGTCAGCAGCTGATCATCGAAGCTGCGCGCGCGTACGTGGCGCTCTATTTCGCCGATCAGGCATACGAGCTGCGTCGCCGTCAGAGCGAAATGCTCGGCCGTGTCAGTCGCGCCGTGGTCCGGCAGATGGAGCTGGGCGAGTCCAGCCTGTTGGATGCCAATCTGGCTCGCTCTGCGGCGGCCTCGGCGCTGAATGCGACGAGCGTGGCCCGGCAGCAGCTGAACAATGCGCGTCAGCGCTACCGGCTGGCGCTCGGGCAGACAGGGGAGGGCGCGGATGCGGAACGCCCCGGGCTGACATTGCCGCAGCTGTCGTTGCAGTGGCATCCGCCGGCGGATGCCTATCAGGTCGCGCTGGCATCGCGACCGGATCTGGCGGGTCTGCGCGCTGGGGCGGATCGGGCGCAAGCAGAGGCGCAGCTGGCCGGGGCGGCACGCATTCCCGATATCACGCTCAGCGCGATGAGCGGGCGCGAGGCCGGCGACCGGCTGGTCAAGCTGGGCGTAACGATCCCGTTGCCGCTGCTCAATATGCATCGCGGCGCCTATCGCGCGGCGCTGGCCCGTCAGGAACAGGCCGGCTCCGGCCTGAACTGGGCGAAGCAGCAGCTGCGCTATGCGGTGCAGAGCGCGCTGGATAACCACGCCAATGCGATGCGCGCGCTCTCCGATATCAGCGCGGCGCAGATGTGCGCGCATGCCGATGACACGATCGCGCTGGCGCAGCGGGCCTATGATGCCGGCGAACTCGATATGGAAGAGCTGGTGGTTCATATCCGTCAGGGGCTGGATGCCCGGATGACGGCCCTGGAAATCACCAAACAGGCCTGGCTGGCCCGCATTCGCGTGGCCGAAGTGCTCGGTCATCCCGAATATATACTCAA
>CAYSMR010000028.1:0-13304 GCA_964432195.1 uncultured Zetaproteobacteria bacterium
TTATCTACTTCGCTTTGATTATCGAATTCATCAAATAATGTTAACAGGCCCTAATCAGTTAATCAGTATTTCCCTATGGTTGATGGAGGCTGTCGATGGGTCTTGTCTACGCGTGTGCGGGGTAGAGGATGCCTGCTTCTGATGGTTCGTGCGTTGCCGTCGTCTTGTCTACATGTGTGCGGGGTAGAGGCAGATAATTCATGACAAGCCTGTTTGCGATCTGGGCGAGTATTGGTATAGCGGTTTGGGATTGCCGTGTTGGAGGCTAAGCGCACGTTCAGGGGCAATTGTGTTCGCGCCGTACAGGTGCAAGGTTCAGCCTTTTGGGGGAAGCTGCTACACTGCCGCACTATTCCCGCGCGGGGTAGTCTGCCCAATGCTTGGATGGCGCGGCGGAACAGATCGATCACGATAAAAGGATGCTCTATGAACGAACAGGAAATTCTGGCGATGTACGAAGACGCAGGCGCACTGCTGAATGGCCATTTTATACTCTCCAGCGGTCGCCATTCGGCCCGCTATTTGCAGTCGGCGCTGGTGCTGATGAATATTGATCATGCGACCAGACTGGCCGAGACGCTGATCGCCAGGGTCGAGGATCCCGACCAGGTAGATATGGTTGTCGCGCCGGCGATCGGCGGCCTGGTGATCGGTCAGGAGGTGGCGCGGCTGATGCATACGCCGTTTATTTTCACTGAACGCAAGGAGGGGGAGATGCAGCTGCGGCGCGGTTTCTCGATTCCTGCCGGCGCCAGGATCCTGGTCGTCGAGGATGTGATTACGACCGGCGGCTCGGTGCGCGAATGCATCGAGGTGGTGCGCGCGCATGGCGGCGAGCCAGTGCGGATTCTGGCCGTCGTCGATCGCGCGCCGGATGAAACGGGGCGTTTCGACATTCCCTATGCGACGGCGATCGAGCTGAGCGTGGAGACCTATGCCGCCGATGATTGCCCGATCTGCCGCGAAGGGGGGCTGCCGGCGGTCAAGCCGGGCAGCCGCGGCGCAGCGTGACCGGGCGCACAGTAACAGTCCAGATGGCGCATAGGCTGCGTCGATTGAATACAGGGAGTTTGGATGAGTGATCCAGTATTGCGCTGCTTTCCGTTTGGTGGAGTAGGCGAATTCGGAAAAAATATGATGGTCTATGCGGTCGATGATGATGCGGTCATTGTCGACTGCGGCATGGGTTTTCCGGAACCGGGCCAGCACGGCGTCGATGTCGTCGTGCCGGATATTGCGGCCCTTGATGAACTGGGTCTGAATATCCACGCGCTGCTGCTGACGCACGGCCACGAGGATCATATCGGCGGCCTGCCGCATCTGCTGCCGAAATTGCAGCTGCCGGTCTACGGCACGGAAGTGACGCTGGCGCTGGTGCGCGGCAAGCTCGAGGAGCGCGGCTATCGGGGCGATCTGCGCGCGCTGCCGGAAAACGGCGATCATGTGCAGGTCGGACCGTTCCGGGTCGAGGGGGTGCCGGTCACGCATTCGATTATGGATGCCGTCTCGCTGGCGATCCACACCAGCCTCGGCGTCATAGTGCATACCGGCGATTTCAAGATCGATCCGTCTCCGATCGACGGGCGCACGACGGCGATTCACCGCTTCTCCCAGCTCGGCGATCAGGGCGTGATTCTGCTCGCCTCGGATTCGACCAATGCGACCCATCCGGGCAGCGGGCCGTCCGAGCGCATTGTCGGGCCGGCGCTGAAGCAGGCGGTCAGCCAGTGTTTGGGCAAGGTCGTCGTGACGACATTCGCCTCCAATATGTTCCGCATCCAGCAGATTGTCGATGCGGCCGTGGCCAACGGACGCAAGGTCGCCGTAGCCGGGCGCAGCCTAGAGCGCAATATGGATATCACCCATACGCTGAAGCGGCTGAAGGTGCCGGCCGGCACAATGGTTGATATCAAAAAGTGCGATCATGTCCCCGACCGCGAGCTGCTGATCATCGCGACCGGTTCGCAGGGTGAGTCGCGCGCCGCGCTGGCGCGGCTGGCGCAGGGGCGCTTCAAGGGCGTTACGATCGGAACGAATGATCTGGTGATCTTCTCGTCGAGTAATATTCCCGGCAACGAGCGCGTGATCGCCGGCCTCTACAACCATATCTATCGCCGCGGCGCACGCATTATGCACGCCCGTCAGGCGCCGCTGCATGTCTCCGGCCATGCCCAGGCGCATGAGCTGAAGATGATGATGCAGCTGACCCGGCCGCGCTTCTTCTATCCGGTGCACGGCGAATACCGCAATCTGATCGAACATCGCGATCTGGCGCTGGCCAGCGGTATTCCGTTCGAGCATACGATTATCGCCGAGAACGGGCAGTCGGTGGTGGTCGATCGCGATTCGATTGAGCTCGGGCCGGAGTTCCATGCCGGGGCCGTGTTTGTCGATGGCGAGGTGCGCGACGAGATCGACGGCGTCGTGCTGCGCGACCGGCGCGTGCTCGCCGAGGACGGCATGATCTCGGCGACGGTGCTGCTCAGTCAGCATGAGGGCGCGCTGCTGGCGGCGCCGGAACTGGTGGCGCGCGGCGTGCTGCATGAGGATGCCAGCGAGGATGTGCTGGCCCGGGCCGCGGCGGCGCTGAAGCAGTTTCTCGAACAGATGGACCGCGAGTTGCTGGCCGATACCGATGTGACCAAGGAGGAGGTGCGCCTGTTCCTGCGTCGCTGGTGTCGCAAGCATATCGGACGCAGGCCGATGGTGCTGCCGGTCGTGCTGGAGATCTGATGGATGTACGCGTGCTGACCCGCGAGGCGCTGGCGCTGCTGACCGGCGGCGTGGCGCTGGTGCTGATGCTGGCGCTGTTCAGTTTTTCGGCCACCGACCCGTCGCTGAATCACGAAACAGCGGCGGTGGTGACGAATATGGCAGGCCTGGCCGGCGCTTATGCGTCGGATCTGCTCTATCAGCTGTTCGGATACGCCGGCTGGCTGTGGCTGCTGCTGACCGGCGTGCTGGCCTGGCGCATCGCGTGGGGCCGCCAGCCCTATCTGGGTGGCTGGACATCGCTGTTCTGGTTGCCGGTCGTATTGGCCGTCGCGGCGCTGCTGGCCGCTCATATCACATCCGGCTCGCTGCTGGACCCGTTGCAACTGCCGGCCGGCGCCGGCGGCGCGCTCGGGCATATGCTGGCCGGCGCGCTGGCGCTGCCGCTGGGACAGGTCGGCCGCGATGTGCTGCTGGCGACGCTGCTGCTCAGTTCGCTGGTCGCGGCCGCGCACTGGTCTCTGCTGCGGCTGCTGCAGCAGGTGTATGCGCTGTTGCGCAGCGCGGTGATCTGGTGCGCCGGGCGTCTGAACAAGCTCTTCTCCAGAGCCTCCGATCGCAAGGAGCGCATCGAGGCGCGGGAGACGCGCAAACAGACGCGCAAACAGCGCCCGGTGCATATCGCAGAATCGGAGCCGGATGTGGCCGAGCAGGTCAAGGTAACCGTATCGCGGCGCGCCAAACAGGAGCAGCAGGTCGAGCTGGCGTTCAAGGAACCGGCCGATTCCGGCTTCAAACTGCCGTCGCTGAATCTGTTCGATCGCGGCGAGGGGCAGCAGCGCGAGCATAATCCGGCTGCGCTGCAGGCGATTGCGCGCATGCTGGAGAAGAAGCTGCTCGATTATCGCGTCGAGGGGCAGGTGGTTGCCGTGCAGCCGGGGCCGGTGGTGACCCAGTTCGAGCTGGAGCCTGCGCCGGGGACGAAGATCAACCGTATCGTCGCGCTGCAGGATGATCTGGCCCGCTCGATGGCGGCGATCAGCGTGCGCGTGGCCGGCAATATCCCGGGCAAGAATGTGATCGGCATCGAGATTCCCAACGAGGAGCGCGAAATGGTCGTGCTGCATCAGGTGCTGGCCAGCCGCGAATTCTCGAACAAGCGCTTGAGCCTGCCGTTGGCGCTTGGCGTCGATATCTCCGGTCAGCCGGTGGTCGCCGACTTGGCCAAGATGCCGCATCTGCTGGTGGCCGGTACGACCGGCTCGGGTAAATCGGTGGCCGTGAATACGATGATCTGCTCGATCCTGATGACCAAGACGCCGCAGGATCTGCGTCTGATTCTGGTCGATCCGAAGATGCTGGAGCTGTCGATGTATGACGATATCCCGCATCTGCTGGTGCCGGTCGTGACCAATCCGCACAAGGCAGCCAAGGCGCTGAACTGGGCCGTGTACGAGATGGAGCGCCGCTATCAGCTGATGAGCGATGCCAAGGTGCGCAATCTCGAAGGCTATAACAAGGCGGCCGAGAAGCAGGAGGGGGCCGAGCGGCTGCCGCAGATCGTGATCATTATCGACGAGCTGGCCGATCTGATGATGGTGGCCGGCAAGGAGGTCGAACAGGCGATCTGCCGCATCGCGCAGAAGGCGCGCGCCGCCGGTCTGCACCTGATTCTGGCCACCCAGCGGCCGAGCGTTGATGTGATTACCGGCCTGATCAAGGCCAATCTGCCGAGTCGTCTGTCGTTTCAGGTCTCGTCGAAAATCGATTCGCGCACGATTCTCGATCAGATGGGCGCCGAGCAGCTGCTCGGCATGGGCGACGGTCTGTTCCTGAGCGGCGGCCGCGACCTTAAGCGCGTGCACTGCGCCTTTGTCTCCGACGCCGAGGTGATGGAGCTGGTCGAGCATCTGAAAGCGCAGGGCGAGCCGGACTACCATGAAGAGGTGTTCGAAGTGCCGAGCAGCGCCGACGGCGATGCGGCAGCAGGCGGTGGCGCGGATGACCAAGATGAGAAATATGACGAGGCGGTGGCGCTAGTGATTGAGAAGGGGCAGTGCTCGGTCTCGATGGTGCAGCGCTATCTGCGCATCGGCTACAACCGCGCCAGCCGGATCGTCGAACAGATGGAGCGCGACGGTCTGGTGACGCCGCCCGGCTCCGGCGGCATGCGCAAGGTGCTGGCCCGCTCCGAACAGGATGGCGGCGGGGTGGTCGAATGAAGCGGTTGATTATCTGCGCGGCACTGCTGGCGCTGTGCGCTGTGCCGGCAGCGGCGGCGACGGTCAAGCAGGAGTGGCAGCTCGATGCCTACGCGCATCAGCAGGGGGACTTCTTCGCCAACAGCATCAAGCGGATGGTCCGGCTGCCCGGCTTCTCATGCCGCTTCGATCAGCTGATGGTGTTCAGCGACGGCGGCGGTCAGCACTATGCCGGCACGCTGGCGATTCTGAAGCCCGGTCGCTTCCGCTGGCAGTATGAGCAGCCCTATGAACAGCTCTATCTCGGCGACGGGCGGTCGATCTGGCACTACGAGCCGGACCTGATGCAGGCCGAGCGGCTGGACAATCTGGAATCGGTCGATCCGACCGTGATGCGGCTGCTGGACGGCCGCGTCAAACTCGACGAGATCCGGGTGCTTGAGGAGGTCTATGACAGCAAGCTGGATATCCGCCGCTATCGGGTGCGCATCGGCGACTCGCCCGAGGTGTGGCTCGGCTTCTCCAAATATGGCGATCTGGTCTATATCGAACGCGAGGATCTGCTCGGCAATCGCAATAAAATGAGTCTGTCGCGCTGCGCCTACGTTGCGCCGGCGCGGAATCTATTTAGCTTCACGCCGCCGGCCGGCGTGGAGGTACTCGATCTGCGCGATGGCGGCAAATAACACAAAGGGATACCCATGAAACGAGTTTTGATCTTGTTCGCCGCGATGCTCTGCGGCCTGAATCCGGCGCGGGCCGGCGGTTTCGAGCAGCCCAACCAGTCGGCCAGCGCGGCCGGCGTGGCCAATGCGTTCACGGCCGCCGCCAGCGACGCCTCGGCGCTGCTCTACAATCCGGCCGGTATGGCTTGGCTGTCGGGCGTTTCGGTGATGGGAACGGCGCAGACGGACTATCGCAATTCGGCCGTCGCGACTGCGACGCTGGATGCGCCGAACAACGGCAGCGATCCGTTTACCGGCGCATTCTGTGCGACCTGGACGCCGCTGCAGAGCCGCCTCTCGGCCGGCTTCGGCTTTTCGCCGCTGTACCTGATCAATAACGACTGGAGCGTCGCGTTTCCGGGCGGCGCCGGCAGCACCGCCGGCATCACCAAGCTGACCGTGGATCACGCGAGCTTCGATACCGCCTATGCGCTGAGCAGTTCGCTGGCCATCGGTCTCGGCGCGGACTGGTATCTGACCCGGGCCACGCTGACGCAGGGTACCAACAACTTCAAAGGCAATGATTTCACAAGCTTCGGCGGCCATGCGTCGCTGATGTGGAAGCCCTATACCGGCTGGTCGCTGGGCGCGATGCTGCGTTCCGGGGCGCGGGTCAATATCTCCGGCGGAGCTGGCCAGCAGCTGTCGTTCAAGCTGCCCGATTCGGTCAGGGTCGGCATGGCGCGCGATTTCGCCGATGTCTGGCGGCTGGAGACCGATCTGAAATGGACGCGCTGGTCTGCTCTGAAGAATATGAATGTCTCGCAGGCCGGCGCGATCGTGCAGCCCAATGCGCTGAACCTGCGCGATACGATCACCGTGATGGCCGGCCTGACCTGGAGCTGGCGCGAGAACACTCAGTTCCGTATCGGCTACGCCTATGATCAGGGCGCCAACCGCACGCAGGGCTTTAATCCGATTATGGCCGATCAGGACGGCCACCGGATCAGTCTCGGCGCCGGCGGCGATCTGTTCGGCATGCATATGGATCTGGCCTATCAGTACGGCTTTTACAGCAAGCAGAGCGCAACCGGCCCGTTCGCCGGCGTCTATCGCGATCGTCGTCAGAGCCTGCTGTTTTCCGTCTCCAATACATTTGACTGACGTTTCGAGAGCCGGGTTGCGGTGAACAGACAGGCGTCACTGCTTGCGCCGGCAGCGGCGGCGGAGTTGAGCGAGCCGCTGGCCAGCCGCATGCGCCCGCGCAGGCTGGATGAGATTGCCGGTCAGCATGAGCTGGTGCAGCCGGGCTCGTGGTTTTCCAATATGATCGGCGAGGGGCGCTGTTGTTCGTGCATCTTCTGGGGGCCGCCCGGCGTCGGCAAGACGACGCTGGCGTCGATCATGGCCGAGGCCGCCGCGCTGCCGTTCTCCCAGCTCTCGGCCGTCTCGGCCGGCAAGGCCGAGATTCAGGCCGTCGTCAAACAGGCCCGCGCCGAGGGGCGCACTTGGCTGCTGTTTCTGGATGAGATTCACCGTTTCAACAAGGCGCAACAGGATGTGCTGCTGCCGTGGATCGAGGATGGCACGCTGGTGCTGGTCGGCGCGACGACCGAAAATCCGTCGTTTTCACTGAATAACGCGCTGCTGTCGCGCTGCCGCGTGATTGTGCTGCAGGCGCTGGAAGCCGCCGATATCGAATCGATCCTGAGCCGCGCGGTGGATCAGCTGCGGCAGAGCTCGGCGGGATTCGATGTCGAGGCCGATGCGCTGCGCGATCTGGCCGCCGCATCCGACGGCGATGCGCGCTATGCGCTGAATGCGCTGGAGGCGCTCTATCAGGCCGATGCGACGCGCAATTGGAGCCGGGAGACCGCCGCCGCGCAGAGTCTGAAGCGGGCGGCGCGCTACGATCGCGACGGCGAGGCCCACTACGATCTGATTTCGGCGCTGCATAAATGCGTGCGCGATTCCGATGCCGATGCGGCCCTCTACTGGCTGGCGCGCATGCTCGAGGCGGGCGAGCAGCCGCTCTATATTGCCCGCCGCCTGATCCGGATCGCGACCGAGGATATCGGGCTGGCCGATCCGAAGGCACTGAGCGTGGCGCTGGATGCGCACCGGATGTATGAAATTCTCGGTTCGCCGGAAGGGGAGCAGGGGCTGTTCGAGGCGGTGATTTATCTTACCCTGGCGGCGAAGAGTAATGCAGCCTATGTGGCTGAAAAGAGCGCGCGCAAGCTGGCCCGGCAGACGCAGGCCGCCGAGGTGCCGATGCATCTGCGCAATGCGCCGACCCGGCTGATGAAAGAGATCGGTTACGGGGCGGGTTATCAGTATGCGCACCACAGCCCGGATGCGGTCGTCGACCAGCAGCATCTGCCCGACGGCGTCGAGACCGATGCGCTCTATGCGCCGGGCGAGCGCGGTTTCGAGCGGACGCTGAAAGAGCGCCTGCTCTGGCTGCAGGCGCGACGCGACAGGGCGAGGGGAGAGCAATGATCCGGCAACTGGCGGCAGTGGCGATCGGCGGCGCGGCCGGCGCGATGATGCGCTGGCTGATGGCATCCGGCGTGCAGAAAATGGCCGGCGGCGCGTTCCCGTGGGGGACGTTCGCGGTCAATGCGCTGGGCAGTTTCCTGCTCGGCTTTCTGTTTGTCTGGCTGATCGAGCGCTCGACGGCCGGCGAGCTGCTGCGGCTGGCCGTGACAGTCGGCTTTCTCGGCGCGTTTACGACCTTTTCGACCTATTCGCTGGAGTCGGTTAGGCTGCTGCAGGAGGGAGCCTTTTCGCTCGCCTTCGCCAATATCGCCGGCCAGGTGTTGCTCTGTCTGCTGCTGACCTGGCTGGGCGTGCAGCTGGCTCGCCTGATCTGACGGCGTCTCCGGACGACCGGATGCGGGGTGGTCGGACAGTTTATCGGGAGAGCAGGTAGAGCAGCGCCAGATTGAGCAGCGCCAGCAGGATGCTCAGGCCGCGCCAGAAGCTGACCGGATCGCGCTCCAGCAGCGGCGCGTGCTCGCGCATCAGGGCCGGATTGGGCGTGGTCAGATCGGCGAGGAATTCGCTCATCACCTCGTAGCGCTTGTTCGGATCCGGATCGACAGCCTTGCGGATCGCGCCGTCCATCCAGATCGGTACGTCCAGATTGTATTTGCGCACCGTGATATAGTCGTAGCGCTTCCGCCGCTTCGCCTCCTCCTGTTCGCCGTATGGGAAATGGCCGCCGGAGAGCATTTCATAGACCGTGACGCCGAGCGAGAAGAGATCGCTCTGCGGGCTGCCTTCGAAGCCGTCGAACAGCTCCGGCGCGATATAGTTGGCCGTGCCTTCGATGTGGGCTTGCTGCACCGGCGTATAGATCTCCTTCAGCCCGGCGACCTGCGTGGAGCCGAAATCGATCACCTTGATCACGCCGTGCTTGTCGATCATGATATTTTCCGGTTTTACGTCCTGATGCACCATTTCGCGGCGATGAAAGGCGCGCAGCCCCTTGATTACCTGCGCGATGATACTGCGCACCTGTTCGAGATCGGGCTTCGGATTGTCGACGATCCACTGCGCCAGCGAGCGCCCCTCCAGATACTCGGTGACATAGTAGAGGCAGCTGCGCTTGCGCTTGAGCTGGTAGACCTTGAACACATGCGGACTGTTGATACGCCGCCCGACCCAGACCTCGTGCAGGAAGCGGTCGATATAGGCCGGATCATCCTCGAAATTCACCGACGGCGTTTTGATGACAACCGTATCGCCGCTGTCGGTATCCTCGGCCAGATAGACCTGAATCGTGCGGCTGGCATGCAGTTCGCGGATGATGCGGTAGCCGTCGAGCTGCATGCCGGGCGTCAGCGCCGGCGGAAACGGCAGCGCGGTCAGCTCGCGGTAGAATTCGTTTTCATCCTGATTGGGCAGGCCGGTGACATGGATGACCTGGCAGGTCAGGTTGTCGTCGCTGCCGGCCTGCAGGGCCGCCGCGACAATGGCCGCGGCCGCATCTTCCGGCCCGTGATCGAGCGCCAGCTGCATGATCTGTTTGTTGTCGAGAAACTCGTGCACGCCGTCGCTGGTCAATACAAAACGGTCGCCGATCTGCAGAGGCTCGGCATCGTAATCGAAGTGGACCTCATGCTCGCCGCCCATCGCGCGGGCCAGATAGGTCTTGTTGCGATCTACCACCAGCCGGTGATCCTTGGTCAGGCAGCGGATGGCGCGATTGCGGATCAGGTAGATGCGCGAGTCGCCGACATGGAACAGGTGCGCCGTCGTCGATTTCAGGATCAGCACGGCCAGCGTCGAGGCGAGGCTCAGTTCGGATGCGTAACGCCGCTGCCCCTGATTGTAGAGCCACGAGTTCAGCGAGCGGATAATGCGCTCGCCGGCCGTTTTGACGCGCCATGACATCGGCGTGCTCAGATAGTCGGAGATGAAGCCCTGGACGCAGTATTCGCTGGCCTCGCGGCCGGCCTCGCTGGAGCCGACGCCGTCGGCGGTGACGGCGACGATCCCCTTGTGGGTCAGCTCCATGCCGTCGGGGATGCGGATGCCGCAGCAGTCCTCATTCTGCGCCTTGACGCCGGCGCTGGAGCACTGTCCGGCGTCGATGCTCAGCTTGTTAGACATGATTCCGACTCATGGCCGCAGCGTA
This sequence comes from uncultured Zetaproteobacteria bacterium, assembly GCA_964432195.1. Taxonomy (GTDB): domain Bacteria; phylum Pseudomonadota; class Zetaproteobacteria; order Mariprofundales; family Mariprofundaceae; genus Mariprofundus. The sequence goes on from CAYSMR010000028.1 coordinate 10,224, forward strand.
GGACGGTTCCGGCGCGGATGCACGCAGGGCGCTTGAGTCGCCGATCAGTGTAGTTCGATCTTTTCAATCGTGCCGTCCTCATTCTCCTCATACATAAAGCCTTTCGGCTCCTCCAGCGCGAACAGCGTGATCAGGAATACGACCACGGCGGCGCAGGCGATCGTGGTGAAGAAGATTTGCGAGGAGACGAACGATAGCACGGTCAGGAACGTGACGCCGCCGACATTGCCGAACGCGCCGGCCATTCCGGCGACCTGCCCGGTCAGTCGCCGTTTGACCAGCGGCACGACGGCGTAGACCGCGCCGTTGCCGGCGTTGACGAAGATCGAGGTCATGATGACGACGGCGACGGCGGCCGGAATCGACCAGCCGGCATTGATCTGGCCCATCAAGAAGTAGCCGGCGGCCAGTCCTGCGAGCGTGATCGATAGCGTCTTTTTGCGGCCGAAGCGATCGCTGAGGATGCCGCCGGCCGGGCGCATGATCAGATTCAGGCCGGCAAAGACCGATGCGACCAGCGCCGCCTCGGTGATCGACAGATGCGCGGTCTCCTTGAAGGTGTCGAAGAAGAACAGCGGCAGCATCGAGATTACCGCCAGCTCCGAGCCGAAGGTGACCATGTAGGCCAGATCGAGCACGGCGACCTGCTTGAACCTGTAGCGGTGGATCTCGGCGACAGGCCGCGCGCCGGCTGCGAACAGACCCTTGTTAATGCGCCAGATCTGCAGCACCTGATAGGCGTAGAGCATCAGCAGGGTCAGATAGATCACGCCTGTTTCGATGGCCGTGAAGATCTGCAGGTTCGACGGGCCGATCTTCCAGGCCAGCACGCCCAGCGCCAGATAGAGCGGCATGGTCATCAGGCAGTAGAGATAGAAGTCGCCCTTGCTGGTCACCTCCATCGCGCCGAGATTGTTCGGGCGGAAATAGGTGGTTCCCTTCGGGTTATTGCTGACCGAGAAGTAGAAGATGAACGAGAATACCAGCGCAACAACGCCGGTCGTGGCGACGGCCCAGCGCCAGCCGTCATCGCCGCCGATCCACAGCGCAATCGTCGGCAGCGCGATCGCCGCGCCGGCCGAGCCGAAGTTGCCCCAGCCGCCGTAGATCCCTTCGGCCGCGCCGACCTGCTTGGCTGGAAACCATTCGGAGACCAGACGGATGCCGATCACGAAGCCCGCGCCGACAAAGCCGAGCATGAAACGGTAGATGGCCAGCTTCTCGAAGCTATCGGCGAAGGCGAACAGGAAACAGAAGGTGCTGCCTGCGGCCAGCAGCACCGAGAAGGTGATCTTCGGTCCGTATTTGTCGACCAGCATGCCGATGATAATGCGGGCCGGGATCGTCAGCGCGACGTTCAGGATCAGCAGCAGCTTCACCTCCTGATCGGAGAGTCCGAAGGTCTCGCGGATCGAGGCCATCAGCGGCGCGAAATTGAACCAGACGACAAAGCTGATGAAGAACGCCAGCCACGACATATGCAGAATTTTCATCTTGCCGGTGAACGAGAACAGATTGATCTTGCTGTGATCCACGCCTGTTGTTGCGGACATTGTAATATGCTCCTGTGGCCACGCTGTGGCGTTGTTGTAGAATGTCCGATATTCAGCAAGGCGGCTGCCAAGCGAAGGTTTTGTTGTCATGGCTGCAATCGTCCGCCTTCAGGGGCTGCCTGCTCCGATCCTGCTGCATAAATTACACCCATTGTTGCCTATTCAACAGGCAATATGGGGCGTAAAGCCCCCGGAATTTGGCTGAAAGCGCCGCGCCTGCCCGTGGCACCAAGGTTGCTTTCACTGTGTCAGACAGCAGCAATAACAATTCTCCAGCGAGGTGCAGATGAGCGACAAGAAAAAACTGGTAATGATAGGCAACGGTATGGCCGGCGTGCGTGCGATCGAGGAGATTCTGGACGCCAATCCGGATATGTTCGATATCACGATCTTCGGCGCCGAGAAGTATCCGAACTACAACCGCATCATGCTCTCGCCGGTATTGGCCGGCGATACGACCGTCGATGACATTATCCTCAACGACGAGCAGTGGTATGCGGATAACGGTATTACGCTGCATCTGGGCAAGCGCATCACCGAGATCCAGCGCGGCTACAAGAAGGTGGTTGCCGAGGACGGCACGACGGTTGAATACGATAACCTGATTATCGCGACCGGCTCCAATCCGTTCATTATTCCGATTCCGGGCCATGACAAGTCGGGCGTGATGGCCTTCCGCGATATCGACGATTGCGACGCGATGGTCGAGGCAGCCAAAACCTACAAGAAGGCGGCCGTGATCGGCGGCGGCCTGCTCGGACTGGAGGCGGCCAAGGGGTTGCTGCATCTGGGCATGGACGTGACCGTGATCCACGATCAGGCGACGCTGATGAATATGCAGCTCGATGCCGTGGCCGGCGAGATGCTGCGCGACGACCTGGAGAAGCAGGGGATGAAGTTCCGCGTCTCGACGCTGACGACCGAGGTGCTGGGCGATGAGCGCGTCACCGGCCTGAAGTTCAAGGACGGTTCAACGCTGGATTGCGATCTGCTGATCATGGCCGTCGGCATCCGCCCGAATATGGCGCTGGCGAAAGCGTGCGGCATCTATTGCAATCGCGGCATCGTCGTCAACGACTATATGCAGACGATTACCGATCCGGCTGTCTATTCGGTCGGCGAATGCGCCGAGCACCGGGGGGTCGCCTACGGGCTGGTTGCACCGCTGTTCGAGCAGGCCAAGGTGCTGGCTTGCCAGATCACCGGGCAGGGGCTGAGGAGTTACGACGGATCGGTGGTCTCGACTAAGCTGAAGATCTCCGGCGTCGACGTCTTTTCGGCCGGCGATTTCATGGGCGGCCCGGGCGCGGACGTGATCGAGCTGATGGACAAAGTCGGCGGCGTCTACAAGAAGCTGGTGCTCGAGGATGATCGCATCAAGGGCGTCGTCATGTTCGGCGACACGGCCGATGGTCCGACCTTTTTCCAGTGGATGCAGGATGGCAAGGATATCTTGGAGCTGCGTTCAATGCTGCTCTTCTCGGCCTCCGGCCTCGGCGATGCCGGCCACTCCGGCGTCGATCTGGCT
>CAYSMR010000029.1:0-13080 GCA_964432195.1 uncultured Zetaproteobacteria bacterium
CGATATCGCCAGCGGCAAGCGCGATCCGCTCGAATTTGTGCTGTGGAAGATGGCCAAGCCGGGCGAGCCGGCCTGGGATTCGCCGTGGGGCGCCGGACGGCCGGGCTGGCATATCGAGTGTTCGGCGATGAGCTGCGCCCATCTGGGCGATACGTTCGACATTCACGGCGGTGGCATGGATCTGAAGTTCCCGCATCACGAGAACGAGATCGCGCAGGCGCGCGCCGCCAACGGCGGCGGCTTTGCGCGTTACTGGCTGCATAACGGCTTCGTCAATATCAATGCCGAGAAGATGTCCAAATCGCTGGGCAACTTCTTCACGATTCGCGAAGTGACCGAACGCTATCATCCGGAAGTGCTGCGCATGTTCATGCTCGGCACCCACTACCGCTCGCCGCTCGATTTCTCCGATGCGGCGCTGGATGCGGCGAAGGCCGCGCTGGACCGGCTCTATGAGACCGCGAAGCGCTGCCAGGCAGCGGCCGTCGCGGCGCAGGCTACCGCCAGCGATGACGGGGCAGCGCTGCCGCAGGCCTTTGTCGATGAGATGAATGATGATTTCAATACGCCGGAGGCGCTGGCGACGCTGTTTGGTCTGTCGCGCGAGCTGAACAAGGGGCTGGATCGCGGCGATAGTGTTGGCGAAGCGGCCGGTCAGTTCACGGCCATGTGCGATGTGCTGGGGATTGTGCAGCATGATGTCGAGGGGTGGTTCCATGCCGGCGACGTCGATCAGGCTCGCATCGAGGCGCTGATCGCCGAACGCGCGGCGGCGAAACAGGCGCGCGATTTCGCCCGCGCCGATGCGATCCGCGACGAGCTGGCCGCCGATTGCATTGTGCTCGAGGATACGCCGGCCGGCACGACATGGAAAAAGGCGTAAGCGGCGATGAGCCGAACCGCTGTCAGGAGTTGCTGATGCAAGCTAAAATTGATGCAAGCGTTGCGCTGCTGAAACAGGCGCAGGATCAGTTTGGCGACGATCTGGTGTTCGCCAGCAGTTTCGGGTCCGAGGATGTGGTGCTGATCGATCTGATCAGCAGACATGCGTCGTCGATCCGGGTGATTACGCTCGATACCGGGCGACTGCCGCAGGAGACCTATGACGTGATCGATGCCTGCCGCGACAAATACGGGTTGAGTGTCGAGGTCTATTTCCCCGATGCGGCCGAGGTCGAGCAGATGGTGCGCGAGGCCGGCATGAATCTGTTCTATCACTCGGTCGAGAATCGCAAGCGCTGCTGCGAGATCCGCAAGATCCATCCGCTGAAGCGGGCGCTGGCCGGATGCCGCGCATGGATCACCGGCGTGCGCCGCGAGCAGGCCGATTCACGCCAGTCGATGGCGGCGATAGAGGATGACGCGCACTTCGGCATCAGGAAATACAATCCGCTGATCGAGTGGAGCCACGATGATGTCTGGGACTATATCCGCGCCAACGATGTGCCGTATAACGCACTGCATGATCGCCACTATCCGTCGATCGGCTGCGCCTGTTGCACGCGCTCGGTCACGGTCGGCGAGGATCCGCGCTCGGGCCGCTGGTGGTGGGAGCGCGACGAGGGCGTCGCCGAGTGCGGCCTGCACGCCAGCCCGCTGAAACGGCCGGAATAGAATATAACAGCCGCACCGGCCTGGCCGGCGCGACTGTATGTGCTGGATGGATCCGGCGAGTGCTCTGTCGGCTACCATCTGCTGGCGATCGCCGCACGGCTCTGCCCGCGCGCCGATGACCGGCAGTGCTTTGCTAGAACCTGACCCGATAGTGCGCATCCAGCCAGCATTTTGGCAGCGCTTCGCCGGACGGGAATGTCAGCGTCGATTTCTCGACCGGAACCGGATCGCCGGCCTCCTCGCCCGCATGATAGCGCACTGTGACCGTCGCGGAGTTCGGATCTGTCAGTTCGCCCAGCTCGATAACCTGGGCCAAATCGCCGTTGTCTCTGTTTTTCAGGAACATGTTGAACCTCCTTGTTAAACCGCCTGTTTCCGGCTGCATCGCCGAAAGGGGACTATAGCATAAGCAGGGGGCGTCCGGCTATCGAAACAGATGTTCCCGGTACCAGCGCAGCTCGCTGATCGATTCGCGGATATCGGCCAGGGCCAGATGCTCGGCCTGCTTGACCGGCGGCGCAGTGTCCGGATACCAGCGCTGGGCCAGCTCCTTGATCGTACTGACGTCGATATTGCGGTAGTGCATATAGGCTTCCAGCTCCGGCATATAGCGGACCAGAAAACGACGATCCTGATGGATCGAGTTGCCGCACAGCGGCGATGTCCGTTCCGGCACATAGCGGCGGATGAACTCCAGCGTCTGCGCTTCGGCGTCGCGCATCGAGATCGTCGACGCTTTGACGCGCGCAGTCAGTCCGGAATCGCCGTGGTGGGTCGTATTCCACTCATCCATCGCATCGAGCACCGCATCGGGCTGGTGCACGACGATATTCGGTCCTTCGGCGACGATCTCGAGATCGGCGTTGGTGATGATCGTGGCGATTTCGATGATTGTTTCGCGTTCCGGATCGAGGCCGGTCATCTCCAGATCCATCCAGACCAGATTCTCTTTGGCAATGCTCATTCTGTTCTCCTTTATACGCATCGGATGCCGATCTGCGCGGCCAGCTGCTGCGTTTGCGTATCGGCATGTCTGAAATGGATCGGGGCATGCTGCCAGCTGCGCCGGACCGGGTAGTGGCGGCGGTAGCCGCTGAAGGCATGGGCAAATTCCGCTGTGCTCAGCGCGCTCCACGATTTCATGCTCTCGTCATCCTCGTGCAGCGGATAGAGGCGGCTGCAGGCCGCATGCAGCTGTTGCCAGCAGTCGCCGTGTTCGTCGATGCAGCGCACGGCTGGCGGCGGGGGCAGTTCCGCCTGCAGATCCCATACCGGCTCGATAGCCAGGAACGTGCACAGCGCACGGTAGATGAACAGCGTATTGGCGGCCTTGCCGTCGAGCGAGTGGCCGGCGATATGCGGCGTGGCAATGGCCATTCCGGGGTGCGAAAGCAGCTCGATATCCGGGCGCGGCTCATGCTCCCAGCAGTCGAGTGCGGCGAAACGTCGTTCATCGCCGTCCAGCCATGTGCGCAGGGCGCGATTGTCGACGCAGGCGCCGCGGCCGGCATTGATGACGCCGCGGCCGCGGAAACGATCAAACTGCACGCCCCCGAGCAGATGTGCCGTGCAGTCCGGGCCGCTGCGCAGTAGCGGCGTATGCAGGCTCAGGATATCGGCGCGCTCGAGCAGCGTATCGAGGCTGTCGAAGCTGTCCGGGCCCTCGCACCGCGCGCGCGGCGGGTCGTTGCAGAGGACGTTCATGCCGATGCGCTTGCAGATCCCGGCCAGCTTGCCGCCAATGCGGCCGGCGCCGACGATGCCGATCGTGGTTGCTGGGATGTCGATCAGGTCGCGCGTATGCAGCTCCAGCAGCGCGGTGAGCATGTATTCGATGACCGAGTCGGTCGATGAGCCGGCCGCATTGGCCCAGCTGATCTGCTGCGCGTCCAGCCATGCCTTGTCGTAGTGATCATCGCCGATCGTGGCCGTCGCGGCGAAGCGGACGCGCGAGCCCTCCAGCAGCGCAGCGTCCACGCGCGTGGACGAGCGGGTCAGCAGGATATCGGCATCGCGCACCTGCTCAGTCGTGATGCGGCTATGCTCCAGCAGTTGCAGCTGCACATCATAGCCGGGCAGAGCCGAGCACGCGGACTCCACGGCCCAGATATGAGCGTCGGCGACAATTTTCAGGCTGGCGGACATGGACGAACGATGACGAATTGAGCCCTGACGGCAAGTAGCGATTGCAAGGCGAGCGAACCTATCGCGCGCAGCGGCAGCCGCGCGGCGTCGAAGCGGCTATAATAGCCGGGCCGGTTTATTAAGGAGTTGCTGATTAAAGGCATCCTGCCTGTAATCAGCTCGGAAAGGTAAAAACGCGATTTTGCCTTTCCTTACACAACATTGCAGGAGAGCAATGTTGCATGCATCGCGCCCGAAGGGGGCCATGCATGGATGCATGGCATGAAATCAACCACTTGCCTATTTGATTTGATTCGCGGCATCCTGCCACTCACCTAGCGGCGGCACAGCAGTCTTATTCATCTATCCTGATGAATAATGGCAACCCAACCCGTCCGTGGGCTGCGCGGAAGCACTGATAATCAGGGCTTCCTTGATTGGTCAGGTTTTGATTGAGCGACAGCGAGGAACAGGAGGCGGCATGAATGCGGACACATTTCAGGCCAGCGCCGAGCAGGCGTTCAATGCGCTGCCGGCGCGCTTCCGGCAGGCGATGCATCATGTCGTGATCGTCACCGACGAGTTCGCCGATGCCGGGCTGTTGCGGGAGATGGGCATCGATTCGCCCTATGATCTGCTTGGCCTCTATCAGGGGCGCAGTCAGGGCGGTTACGGGATCAGTGAATCCGGCGAACTGCCCGATATGATCCATCTCTACCGGCAGCCGATTCTGGCGGCGGCCCGCGCCGAGGCGCAGCCGCCGGAGCACCTTCTGATCGACGTGCTGATTCATGAGATCGGCCACTATTTCGGTTTTTCCGATGCCGAAATGGCCGTTATCGAGCGGCAGCGGGCCGAAGCGGCGCAGGGAGAAGACCTGGCCGGGCCGCAGGAGAACGGACAAGAGAACGGGCAGGAGGGCGAGCGATGAGCAGTCACGAAACAGAGCAGGCGACAGAACAGGCCCGGGCGGCGATCGAGGCGCTGCGCGCTCAGCTGGCAAGCGTGCTGGCCGGCAAGGATGTGGCCGTCGAGCAGCTGCTGATCACCTTTTTGGCCGGCGGCCACCTGCTGATCGAGGATGTGCCGGGCATTGGCAAGACGACGCTGGCGCATGCACTGGCGGCCAGTCTGGACAGCGATTTCGGCCGCATCCAGTTCACGGCCGATCTGCTGCCGGCCGATATTGTCGGCGTCGAGATCTTCGATCCGGCCGAGAAGCGTTTTGTGTTTCACTCCGGGCCGATTTTTCATCACATCGTGCTGGCCGACGAGATCAATCGCGCCACGCCGAAGGCGTAGTCGGCGCTGCTCAATGCGCTGGTCCGGCTGCAACTACCGCTGGCGCGCAACCTGCGTCTGGCGATGACCCGGCCGGGCGTGATCTTCGTGGCGGCGCTGACCGGTATTTGGGCGGCGGCGCTCTATTCGGGCAATAATCTGCTCTATCTGTGCGGCGCGGCGCTGCTGGCGCTGGCGGCCGGCGCGATATGGCGCGGGATCCGGCTGCTGCACGGGCTGCCCAATCTGCAGGCGCAGCTGCCGCTGCTCGAAGCCTGTGCTGCGCGCGTGCTGCGCGAACCGCTGCGCATGCAGCAGCCGGACAGCCCGGCCGTGATTGCCGTGAAGCTGCCCGATGAGGGCGGAGAGCTCTTCAGCCGCTATGCGTTGCAGATCCGCTGCGCCGGCGGGCAGGCGCGGCCGTGCTGACCGATTCGGCGCTGTTCGCGCTGCCGATGGCGGCGATGCTGTGGTATCTATGGCGGGCGGCGGCCTGCCTCTACGGGCTGGACTGGCCGCGCTACTGTTTGTCGCCGTACCGCGATTCGGGTTTCACTCGCTGCTGCAGGCGCAACAGCCGCGCATGCAGACCAGCGGTTTCAGCGATCAGGTGCAGCTGGGCGATTTTGCCCGCCGGCTCGATCAGCGGGTCGTGATGCGCATCGAATCGGACCGGCCGGGGGAGTCGGCAGCGGTATTCCGGCGGCGCATTGCCGGACGATACTGGCGCGGCGTTGCGCTCTCCTATTTTACCGGCAGCGGCTGGCGGCGGTTGCCGACGGCATCCGTGTTGCGCGCGCCGGCCGGCGGCGATATGCGCCTTTCGATGCGCGACGGGACAGCGATCGCGGTCTATCGCGAAGCCAGCGATCACGCCTATCTGCACCTGCCGGATGGTATCCGCTCGCTGCGGCATCTACCGGCTACAGCCCGGCTGGATGCCGGCGGCGCGCTGGCCTTTGTCCATGCCCCGGCGCGCCGCTTGCGGCTGCAGATGCGGATCGGTCCGGCATTGTCCGATCCCGACCTGCCCGGCATGCGACCGCCGGCGCCGCATGAGCGCCGCATCGATCATATTCCGCCGGCTTTGAGCCGCTGGGCGCAGCGGGCAGCCGGCGCGGCCACTGCGAGATGTTCGCGACAACGCTGGCACTGGCGGCGCGCCATTTCGGTTTCGCATCCAAGGTTGTCAACGGCTACTACGGCGGCGACTGGAATGAGCCGGGCGGATTCCTGCTGATCCGCAATCGCCATGCGCACAGCTGGGTGGAGGTGTGGCAGAATGGTCGCTGGCGGCGGCTCGATCCGACGCCGGCGGCGCGCTGGCTGCAACCGCCGGGCATGCATTTCATCGCGCTCGATGCGCTGTGGGAGTCGGTCAAAATGAGCTGGTATCGCTATGTGCTGGCCTTTGAGGCATCCGACCGGGCGCAGCTGGCCCTGTCGCTGTGGCGCTCGCTCCTGGATGCTGCGCCGTGGCTGGGGGCGGCTGCGCTGCTGCTGTGGCTGGCGCTGCGCATCTGGCAGCTAACGGGCCGGATCGGGGCGCCGGGGCTGTTTGCCGGCCGCTGTCGCCTGTCCGGCCGGCGTCGATGAACGGCGCTGGCGGCGCTTTGTTAGCGCGTGGGAGGCGCAGCTCTACGGCAGGAAGGAGCGCTGGCGGCGGCGCGATTTGAAACGTCATTTGCGTGCGCTTTTGCAAGCTGGCTGATATTGTTCGTCGCAACGCGTCATTTGCCGCGCCGGCGGGCAGCAGGCGGATGATGCCGGGGAAACGACACAGGGAGTTTAGCGTGGGGATTCTGAACGGAAAAAAGGGCCTGATTCTGGGCGTAGCCAACAATAAATCGATTGCCTGGGGCGTGGCCCGTGCGGCGCAGCGCGAGGGCGCGACGCTGGGCTTCAACTATCTCGGCGAGCAGATGGAGAAGCGGGTGCGACCGCTGGCCGAGAGCGTCGACGCGGAGATTATCGCGCCGATGAATGTCTCGGACGAAGCGAGCATGGACGCCTTCTTTGCCCGGGTCCAAGAGCAGTGGGGCGAGCTCGATTTCGTTGTTCACTCGATCGCATTCGCCAACAAGGAGGCGCTGCGCGACCGCTTTCGCCAGACCTCGCGCGAGGATTTCCATCTGGCGCTGGATGTGTCGGCCTACTCGTTTATTGCCTGCGCGCGCCACGCCGCGCCGCTGATGAAGGCCGGCGGCAGCCTGGTGACAATGTCCTACCTCGGCGCCGAGCGCGCCATTCCGGGCTACGGCGTCATGGGCGTGGCCAAGGCGGCGCTGGAGGCATCGACCCGCTATCTGGCTCAGGATCTCGGCGAGGACGGCATCCGCGTCAATTCGCTCTCGGCCGGTCCGATCCGCACGCTGGCCGCCTCGGCCGTCGGCGATTTCAAGAAGCTGATGGAGAAGAGCGCGCGCGGCGCGATGCTTAAACGCAATGTAACGCAGGAGGAGGTGGGCAATACCTGCGTCTATCTGCTCTCCGATCTCGCTTCCGGCGTGACCGGCGAAGTGCACTATGTCGATGCCGGCTTCCATGTCGGGGCCGGCGATCCGGGTATCCCGGACTGATTCGGTGTCCGGTTCCTCTACAGGCGCAATCTTCCGGCTGACCACAGCCGGCGAATCGCACGGCGCGGCATTGCTGGCGATCGTCGAGGGCTGTCCGGCCGGACTGCCGCTCAGCGAGGCCGATCTGCAACCGGATCTCGACCGCCGCAAGCCGGGACAGTCGAAATACACGACTCAGCGGCGCGAGGCCGACCAGGTTGAAATCCTCTCCGGCGTGTTCGAGGGGGTGACGACCGGCTGTCCGATTGGGCTGCTGATTCGCAATACCGACCAGCGCAGCAAGGACTACTCCGACATCAAGGACAAGTTCCGCCCCGGCCATGCCGATTTCACCTATTACGAGAAGTACGGCCGGCGCGACTATCGCGGCGGCGGTCGCTCATCGGCGCGCGAAACGGCGATGCGCGTTGCGGCCGGCGGCATTGCCAAAAAGCTGCTCGCCGAGTCCGGCATCTCGGTGCTGGGCTGGGTGGATCAGATCGGCCCTATCCGGGCCGATGCGGCGCGTTTCGACGCGGCCGAAATCGATCGCAATCCGTTCTTCTGCCCCGATGCGGAGGCGGCGGCCGAGATGGCGACATTCATGGATCAGCTGCGCAAGCAGGGCGATTCGATCGGCGCGGCCGTGACGGTCGAGGCGCACGGCATGATTCCGGGGCTCGGCGAGCCGGTATTCGATCGCCTTGATGCCGATATCGCCAAGGCGCTGATCAATATTCCGGCCGCCAAGGCGGTCGAGATCGGCGACGGTTTCGATTGCGTTACGGCCAGGGGCTCCGAATTCGGCGATGCGATCCGCGCGACAGGCTTCCAGAGCAATCATGCCGGCGGCGTGCTCGGCGGCATCTCGACCGGCGATACGATCCGTGCCCGCATGCTGCTCAAACCGACCTCGTCGATCCTGCGGCCGCGGCCGACGATCGATATCCACGGCGATGAGACCGAAATCGTCACCAAGGGGCGGCACGACCCCTGCGTCGGCATTCGCGCGGTGCCGATTGCCGAGGCGATGCTGGCGCTGGTGCTGGCCGATCATCTGCTCCGTCACCGGGCTAGCAGGCTTTAAAGCGCGGCTGCCGGCAGCGGATCGGGCGCTGCGTTCTGTTTAATCTCGTGAAAGAGTGGGTGAAATAGTGGCGCATGTGCCACAAGGTGCGCTGTAGGCCGCGCTGAACCCGGACCGTCGGCGCGCCCGTTCTGTTTCTATTGCTGTTCCATCTCCAGCCAGGCGCTGCCCAGATCATTGATGTTGCGGAAGCGTTTGAGCGCCTGCTGCGCAGCCTGTTTGTCGGCGTAGCTGCCCTGTTGCAGCCGGTACCAGACCCGCCCGTTCAGCCGCGCCGGTACGATTTCGCTGTCGATGCCGAGTCTGGCGATATGGGCCTGCTCGGCCGCCGCCTCGACCTCGGTTGCATGCGAGGAGAGAAACAGCAGATAGCGTTTTGAGCCAGACTGATCGTCGCGCGATTGCGGAGCGGCTGCCGGAGCAGGTTCAGCAGGCGCTGCGGCAGCCGGCGCATCATCGATGCGGATACGGGTTTTCGGCTGTGCCGCTGATCCTGCGCTGTCGGCGCTGCTACCTGTTGTGGCATCGGCCGGCACGGTCTCTGTTTCCGGTGCGTCGAAGTCGTCAGACTCGAAGTCATCCTCGTTGTTCTGCTTGGCCGGCGGATGGCCGTCGTAGATCAGATATTCGCGCTGCTGCCGCCACGCCTCGCGCGTGAAGACGTAAGGGTCCAGCGCCAGCTCGTCGCGCATATCCGAGGCGCTGAGCAGACGGGCGCGCTTGTCGATATATTTGAGCACCGTGAACGGGATCGTCACATACGGGGCCAGCGTCAGGCCGGCCCAGAACAGTGGATCGGTCGCCGTTGCGGTCAGGAAGTCGGGCGTATTACGCACCGAGTTCGGTCCGACAAACGGATAGACGATATAGGCGCCCTGACCGACGCCCCAGGTGGCCAGCGTCTGGCCGAAATCCTCGTCATGCCGTTCAAAACCCATCGGCGTTGCAACATCGACAAGGCCGCCGATGCCGAGCGTCGTATTGATCAGAAAGCGCATCAGATCCATGAATCCCTGCTTTCCCTTGCCCTGCAGGAAGTCGTTGAGCACGGTATTCATATAGGTGCTGTTGTCGTAAAAATTGGAGACGGCGCTGCGCATCGGCTTGGGTACGACGGTTGTATATCCCTTGGCCAGCGGCTTCAGCGTGACCCGGTCGACGCCGTCGTTGATTTTATCAGTGACCCGGTTGACTGGCTCGATCGGATCGTAGTGGTTCTGGCTGGTGGCGCAGGCGCTCAGGCTCAGGGCCAGCACGATGACCAGCCAGTGCAGGGGATGTCTCATGGGGCTGAATTATGCCGTGCGGGCGATGGCGCACAACCGACAGTTTTTGCCATCGCAGCGGGGCCGCTTATGGAGCCGGATTGGGCTGGCGGCGGTGAACGCGTTCGATCTCGTCAATGCAGGCTTGCGGCAGCGTGAGACTGAGACTGGCGATATTGCACTGCAGCTGCGTAATCGTCGTGGCGCCGATGATGGTCGATGTGACAAACGGCTGGCGGCGGATGAAGGCGAGCGCCATCTGGGCCGGCTCGAGCTCGTAGCGATCGGCGATGCGCAGATAGGCCGCGGTCGCGCGTTTGGCCTCGCGGTTCGAATAGCGGCTGTACTGTTCGAACAGCGTCAGGCGCGCGCCGGCCGGCCGCTGCCCGTTGCGATATTTGCCGGAGAGCACGCCGAAGGCGAGCGGCGAGTAGGCGAGCAGCCCGACCTGTTCGCGGCAGGCGATTTCGGCCAGCCCGATCTCGAACGAGCGATTGAGCAGGTTGTACGGATTCTGGATCGAGACAATGCGCGGCAGTCCGCTGTCGGCCAGTTGCAGATGGCGCATCACGCCCCACGGCGTCTCGTTGGAAACGCCGATATGGCGCACCTTGCCAGCCTGCACCAGCGTATCGAGCGCGCTCAGCGTCTCGTCGATCGGCGTTGCGGTTTCATCGTCGTGATGGCGGTAGCCGAGACGGCCGAAGAAATTGGTTTTGCGATCCGGCCAGTGGGTCTGATAGAGATCGAGATAGTCGGTGTTCAGCCGCTGCAGCGATGCCTCGCAGGCGGCAATGATATTGGCCGCATCCAGCCGCGCCGCGCCGCGCCGCCGCGGATATGCGGGCACCAGTCGGTCGGGCCGCACACCTTTGAGGCCAGGATGATATCATCGCGCCGGCCGCGCTGCTTCAGCCAGTCGCCGATGATGCGCTCGGTGCTGCCGCAGGTCTCCGCGCGCGGCGGGATCGCATAGAGTTCGGCGGTATCGATGAAGTTGATGCCGTGATCGAGCGCATAATCGAGCTGCGCAAACGCATCGGCGGCGCTGTTCTGTTCGCCCCAGGTCATGGAGCCCAGGCAGAGTTCGCTGACGCTCAGCTCGCTGTCGCCCAGCCGGTTGTATCTCATGACGGCATGCGCCGGATCAGCTGTTTGCTCGATACAATGCGGTCGATAAACAGGATGCCGTCGAGATGGTCGATCTCATGCTGGATCACGCGCGCCTCGAAGCCGGTGGCGGCAAGCGTTTGCCGCCGGCCGTCCGGATCGTCGTAGCAGAGCTCGATTTCGGCCGCTCTGGGCACCATGCCGACCCAGTCGGGCACCGACAGGCAGCCCTCGCGACCGAGCCGTTCGCCCGATGCCGCGGTGATCTGCGGATTGGCCATAAGCAGCAGACCGTGGTTGGCGCACGGTCTGCGGCTGGCGCGGCAGTCGACGACGATCATTCGGCTGAGATCGCCGATCTGGGGCGCGGCGATGCCGACGCCGCCGGCGCCGGCCCGCATGCTCTGCTCCAGCCGTTCAAAGCGCTCGGCCAGCTGCCGGTCAAAACAGGTGACGGCATCGGCGACCCGGCGCAGGCGTTCGTCCGGGAGGGTAAGGATCGGGTCAGCAGACAAGCGCTTGCGGCGGTTCAGAGAACGGCGTCATCCAGATGATGGATGTCGACATCGACGCCGATTCTGCCGGCCACATCCTGCATGGCGCTGCGCATCGCATCGGCGCGATCGCCTGCGGCGACCTCGAGCACCATCATATAGACGCGTTCCGAGCTGGAATCGCGGGACTGGGTCGAGACATCGACAATTGAGACGCCGAGTTCGGCCAGCGCCGCGGTGACGGCGTGGACAATGCCGACCCGGTCGGCGCCGTGTACGGTGATCACATGATCCGGTTCCAGCGGCGGCGCGGCAGCCTCCTCGTCGCTGATCGTCTGCGACTGCACGCTCAGGCGGGTGCGCTGCTCCAGTTCGGCCAGCGCCGCCTTCAGCTCGCCCGGGCTAACCTGATCGGGCAGGTGCACGATCAGCATCATCGTAAAGCGGCCGCGCAGCGCGGTCATCGATGAATCCTCGATATTGACGTTCAGGTGCTCCAGCGCCTCGGCGACATCGCAGACGATGCCGGGGCGATCATGGCCCGAAATGGATAACAGTACGCTGGACATGGTTTCACCCCCTGCTGATTGCAATTTGATGGGGACAGCCTAACCGTTCGACCTCAAAATTGAACGCCGGATCGTGCATCGCGGCAGTCGCATCGGAATTATTACGGCTGCGGATGGGCAGGCGGCTGCCGCAATTATCCGCGCCGGCGCGCCCGCCCGCGCGTTAAAACGGGGCCGGGCAGTGGATATTGACCGGGCAGCCGGTTGCGGGATGGGTGAAGCTTAGCGCGGAGGCATGCAGCAACAGGCGCCCGGCCCGGTGAAACGCAGGGTCGGGCGCATACAGCTCATCCCCCAGAATGGCATGGCCGACGGACATCAGATGTATCCGGAGTTGGTGTGAGCGGCCGGTGACCGGCGTGAGCATCACGCGGGTGCTGTCGCCGTTGCGGGAGAGTACCCGGTAACGGGTCAGCGATGCGCGGCCATCGACATCGATTTTCTGTCTCGGGCGATTGGACCAATCCGGCATGATAGGGGCGTCGATGCTGCCGCGGTTGTTTTCCATGCTGCCATCGACAACGGCTGTATAGGTTTTATCGATTTTTCGGTCGGCGAACTGCCGGTTGATGCCTCGCAGCGCATGCTTGTTGCGCGCAAACAGGATGATGCCCGACGTGGACATATCCAGCCTGTGGGCGACAAACAAGGGACCGGCTTCAGTTGCGCACCGGGATAGCATGCAGTCCTGTTTTTCCGGGCTGTTGCCGGGAACCGACAGCAAGCCGGCGGGTTTATGGACAATCAGGAAGTGCTCATCGCGAAACAGGATATTCAGGCCGGTGTGCGCCGGCGGGGCGTAGACGGTATAGGCATTGCTCATGGCGCATGATGCTTCACGCTTTGGCGTGAATTGCAAAATGAATCTGGTCGGAAATTAGGATTTGTTAACATTAATTGAAATATGTATAATTGTTTCATGCAGTTAACACGTTCTCAATTTAATGAAATTGCTCACTTATTGCCCCGCGCCCGGGG
>CAYSMR010000030.1:0-12718 GCA_964432195.1 uncultured Zetaproteobacteria bacterium
ACCGTGTCTCCCGCTGGCTGAAACGCACGCCATTCGATATGCCGGAAGCGTGGATCGAGGCGATTCCGTTCAACGAGACGCGCCGCTATGTGCAGCAGGTGATGGCCTTTGTCTCGGTCTACGAGTGGCGGCAGCAGAAGCCGGCCACCAGCCTGATCGCCCAGCTGAATGAACAGGCGCAGAAAATCAGCCTGAACGAGGCGGCGCTGATCAGCCCGCTGCTTGCCAAGGGTGGAAATCATTAAGCGTGCGGGCTAGCTTGCGCGACCAAATTCAATGCGAGGTAACAAGCCATGGCTTTTGTTGTCACCCAGCTTTGTAAAGATTGCGTAGATACCGCCTGCGTCGCCGTATGTCCGGTGGACTGTTTCTATCAGCCCAAGGAGATCACCGAAGAGACGCCGAACATGCTCTATATTTCACCGGAAGAGTGCATCGACTGCGCTGTCTGCGAGCCGGAGTGCCCGTGGGAAGCGATCTATCCGGAAGAGGACGTGCCGGAGGTATTCGAATCCGACATCACCCTGAACGAGCTGTGCGACAGCGAGCGCGGTCGTTTCGAGCTGGCCGAGGTGACCGACCATGAGCCGCCGACAGCCGAGGAAGTGGCCGCCAACAAGGCCAAATACGGCCTCTGATCGTCTCCGGGCCTGATTCTTTCAGCGCATGTGCGGCCCGCTGCACATGCGCTTTTTTATTCCCGATGTCTGATACCGCCGTAAGCGCCCCCGCAACTGTCCTGAACGGCCTGAGTTTCACCGAGCTCGAAGAGCTCTGCCGCCGGGCCGGCGTCAAGCCGGTGCATGCCGAACGGCTGGTGGCATCGCTGTTCCGCCGCTACAACAGCGATCTGGATGCGATCCCCGATCTGCCGCAGGCGCTGCGCCGCTATCTGGCCGAGCATGCGACCGTGCTGGAGCCTGCCTGCACGGCTAGCCGGATCGCGGACGACGGCACGCAGAAGCTGCTGCTCGCGATGCCCGACGGCAAAGAGGTCGAGACTGTGCTGATTCAGGCCGCCGGCCGGCTGACCCAGTGCATCTCAACCCAGGTCGGCTGCGCGGTCGGCTGCACCTTCTGCCTGACCGCGACGGCCGGCCTGACCCGCAATCTGAGCTGCGCCGAAATGGTCGCCGAGGTATTCGCCGGCCAGCGCATCAGCGGACGGCGGGTGCGCAACCTGGTACTGATGGGCATGGGCGAGCCGCTGCACAATTATGACGAGGTGGTCCGCTTCGTACGCATTGCGACCGATCCGAAAGGGATGGCCTTCTCGCCCAACCGCGTCACCCTCTCCACATCCGGACTGGTACCGGCGATCTACCGGATGATCGAGGACCGGCTGCCGTGCAATCTGGCCGTCTCGCTCAATGCGACCACCGATGCGGTGCGCGAGCGGATCATGCCGATCAACCGCAAATATCCGATTGCCGAACTGATGCAGGCCGTGCGCGACTATATCGACGCGCGCGGCAACAAGCGGGTGCTGATCGAATATGTGATGCTGGCCGGCGTCAACGACACGGCCGACGATGCCGAGCGCCTGTGCGCGCTGCTCGACGGCGTCGACGGCACGGTCAATCTGCTGCCGTTCAATCCATTCCCGGGCAGCCCTTTCGAACGCCCGGATGATGCGACCGTCACCGCGTTCCGCAGCCGGCTGGCAGAGGCCGGCAAGGTTGTCGTCGTACGCGAATCGAAGGGGCGCGATATCTCGGCGGCCTGCGGCCAGCTCAAAACCGAGGTGGTCGAACGCTGGCAGCGCCAGGCCGGTTAGCGGATCTCCAGATCAATATGGCGGATCGCGGCCAGCGAGTGCCAGAAATGCGACCATGACCACTGCCGCCCGGGATCCCATTTGCGCCCCGGCGCAATATCCTGATGGCCGACAATGCGATCGCGTGACAGCGCCGGATAGCGCTGCATCAGGGCCCGGCACAGGCGTGCAGTTTCGCGATACTGGGCGTCACTGAACGGCGAGCGCTCGTCGCCGACGATCTCGATGCCGATCGCAAAATCGTTGCAGCCGCTGCGCCCCTGCCACTCGGAGACGCCGGCATGCCAGGCGCGCCGCGCGCAGGCGACGAACTGGGTGGTCGCGCCACCGCGATCGACGACGAAATGAGCCGAGACGCGCAATTCGCGCAGCGAATCGAAGCTCTGGTGCGCCGCGCAATCCAGCCGCCCCATGAACAGATCCTCGATGTAGTCCGTCCCGAAATCGCCGGCAGGCAGGCTGATCGCATGCAGCACGATCAGATCGATCGTCACGCCGTCCGGGCGCGCATTATGATGGGGGGAGCGCATCTGCCGCATCGGCTGATGATGATCGCGATCGCCTCGCGGCACAAGTCGCATGCGCCGCTGCATCACCCCTGCAACGATCTGCTTTATTCATCGGCCGATTCGGTCAGAATTGCGCCATGAACAACACCTCCCCCGAGCAGAGCGCGCGTCTGATGCGCCTGGCGACCTATGCCTCGACATCGGTTGCCGTGATTCTGATCCTGACCAAGACCGTCGCGTGGATCATGACCGACTCGCTCAGTCTGCTGGCCACGCTGATCGACTCCTGCCTCGATGTGCTGGCCTCGGTGGTCAATCTGCTCGCCGTGCGCCATGCGCTGACGCCGGCCGACAAGCAGCACCGTTTCGGCCACGGCAAGGCCGAGGCGCTGGCCGGCCTCGGCCAGGCCACATTCATCACAGGCTCCGCGCTGTTTCTGCTGCTGCAGGCGATTTCGCACCTGTGGCATCCGCTGCCGATCTCGGCGATGCCGGTCGGCGTCGGCGTCATGATCATCTCGATTCTGGCGACGCTGGGGCTGCTGATGTTCCAGAAGCATGTGATCAGCAAGACCGGATCGACAGCGATCAAGGCCGATCATCTGCACTACAAGACCGACGTGCTGGTCAATACCGGCGTCATCGCCGCGCTGGTGCTGGCCGTCTACGGCTGGCCCGGCTTTGATGCGCTGTTCGCGCTGCTGATCGGCGTCTATATCCTCTACAGCGCATGGGAGATTGCCCAGGAGTCGCTGGATCTGCTGATGGACCGGGAGCTGCCCGATGACGAACGCGCCAACATCAAGGCGATCGTGCGCAGCCACCCCGATGCCCGCGGCCTGCACGACCTGCGTACGCGCCAATCCGGTACGACCGTATTCATCCAGCTGCATCTGGAACTCGATGACGAACTGACGCTGATGCAGGCCCACCAGATTGCCGACCAGGTCGAGGCGGAGATCCTGAAGGCCTATCCCGACGCCGAGGTGCTGATCCACGAGGATCCGTGCAGTCTTATAGAACCGAAGCCGGAGTTCGCCGGATGAGCTGGCTGCGGCCGGCCGCGCTGCTCGCCCTGCTCTGGCTGGGCTGCGGCAGCGCCGCACAGGCTGCTAGGGAAGTCGTCGAGATCTATTTCCTGCCGCTGCAGGAGGCGGCCGATGCGGCACGCAGCCAGCTCTCCGGCGACGGCAAGGTAGCGGCGCTGCCATCGCGTCATATGCTGATTCTCGACGACGACAAGGCCCATATCGCGCGCGCGATTGCGCTGCTCAAGCGGCTGGACCGTCAGCCAGGACAGTATACCGCCTATCTCAATATCGAGGAGAGCAGCGACGATGCCGGTCGCAATATGCAGGCCGCCGCGCAACTGCCGGGCGGCTGGGTCCGGCTGCGGCTCGGCGGGCGCAACAGCCATGCAGCCAACCGGCAGGCCTTTCAGCTGCGCATCAGCGGCAGCCGCCCCGGCCGCATCGAGACCAGCGTGATCCGGCCGCTGCCGCGCACGCATCGCTGGCTCGCCAGCTACGGCGTCACGGAGATCAACAGCGTCGCGATGACGCCGATCACCTCCGGCTTCAATATCGTGGTCCGGCCGGCCGGCAGCGACAAGGTCAGGGTCCGCATTACACCGTGGATGCAGCGCGCCGATGCGCGCGTGCGGGGCAATCAGGAGATGCTGATCGATCTCGGCAGCGCCGTAAAACCGGCCACGCCGCCGTCAAACAGCGCCGCGCTGCGCCTGAATGCGCGTCCGCAGCTGCAACAGCAACCGCAGATCGAAATCAGCGGCGCGGCAACCGAACTGGTCATACCACTGGATCAATCGGTCACGATTGCTGCGCAATCGCAGGAGGCAGAACAACTCGCAGCAGCGCTGCTGTCGCGCCACTCCGCGGTCGGCAGACGCATGCTGGTGATGCATCTGCGCATATCGAAACAGTAAACTGCGGGAGTCAGACCGGCTGAAGGCTTAGCGCTTCAGGCGATACCAGCGCGCCTTGGTCTTGCGCCAGAACTCGCGATATTCTTCATCGGTGACGGTACCGTCGCGATTGGCGTCCATCGCCTTGAAACGCTCGCTCGCGCGCCGGTCGACCATCGCCTTGTACTCGGCGAATGAGACGCTGTCGGAGGCATCCTGATCCAGCGCCATGAAGGCATCGGCAATCTTGTCTGTGGCCGATTTGACTCCGGCCTGCGCCGGCATCGCAGCCAGCACACATAGCAGAGCAGCACCCAAAAACCGAACAGACATCGCCACCTCACATTCGCGCATTGCCGCCGCACGCGGCAGACGGCATCATATCCGAGTTCATTTCAACAGGCGAGAGGGAACATGAAGGCCTATCTGGATTTAATGCGCCATGTGCGCGATCACGGCACGCTCAAGGGGGACCGCACCGGCACCGGCACGCGCTCGGTGTTCGGCTATCAGATGCGCTTCGATCTGGCCGCCGGCTTTCCGCTGGTGACGACCAAAACCGTGCATCTGAAATCGATTATCCATGAGCTGCTCTGGTTCCTGCAGGGCGATACGAATATCCGCCACCTGACCGACCACGGCGTCAGAATCTGGAACGAATGGGCCGCCGAAGACGGTTCGCTCGGACCGGTCTACGGCTTCCAGTGGCGCAACTGGCCAGCTCCGGACGGCCGCCATATCGACCAGATCGCCGAGCTGATCGAGCAGATCCGCCGTACGCCGAACTCGCGCCGGCTGATTGTATCGGCATGGAATGTCGCCGATCTGCCCGATGAGTCGATCAGCCCGCAGGCCAATGTCGCCAACGGCAAGATGGCACTGGCCCCGTGCCACGCCTTTTTCCAGTTCTATGTCGCCGACGGCAAACTCTCCTGCCAGCTCTATCAGCGCAGCGCAGATATTTTCCTCGGCGTGCCGTTCAATATCGCCTCCTACGCGCTGCTGACAATGATGATTGCGCAGGTGTGCGATCTGGAGGTCGGCGATTTCATCTACACCTTCGGCGATGCGCACCTCTACGCCAATCATACCGAGCAGGTCGAGACGCAGCTGGCGCGCGAGCCCTACCCGCTGCCGACGATGCGCATCAACCCGGATGTACGCAATATCTTCGATTTCCGCTTCGAGGACTTTGAGCTGAGCGGTTATCAGTCCCATCCGGCGATCCGCGCCCCGATCGCGGTCTAGCCAGTGCGCAGCCGGCCGCTCATCTCCCTGATCTGGGGACAGGATCGCAACGCCCTGATCGGCCGCGACAATGCGCTGCCGTGGCGCCTGCCGGCCGATATGGCCTGGTTCAAACAACAGACGATGGGCAAGCCGATCCTGATGGGGCGCAAAACCTTTGAATCGATCGGCCGACCGCTGCCCGGCCGCGTCAACCTGATCCTGAGCCGGCAGCCGGAGCTGCGCATCGACGGCTGCCGCGTGGTCCATTCGCTCGACGAGGCGATTGCGGCCATACCCGAGGCCGACGAGATCATGGTCATCGGCGGCGCGGAGATCTATGCACTGCTGCTGCCGCGCGCCGATCGAATCTATATCACCGAGATCGATGCGGCCTTCGATGGCGATGCCTGGTTCCCGCCGTTCGAGCGCGGCGACTGGCAGGAGCGGCACAGCGAATCGCATCAGCCGGACGAGCGCAATGCCTACCGCTACAGATTCACGATTCTGGAGCGCCGGCGCAACTGAGACTTCAGCTGCGGCTGATCAGAACGCGGTTGCTGCGGATCATCGAACGGATCACATGCACATAGGCCATGCCGCGCTCGGAATAGGATTTCAGCCCGTAGGCCAGCCGCTCTGCATCCAGTGGCTTGCTCTGCACGCGCAGACTACGACGAATATTGCGGAAATCGGCATAGGCCGATGAACGGTTGATATTATTCATATAGGCACGCACCGATTCGGCCACGCTGGCAAAGCGCCGAACCTCATGCGTCGCACCGGGTACGCGTCGGGCCGGTACGATTCCGCACCCTTTACGATAACACCACTGACCGAAGTAGTTATTGCCCTGACGCGCAAAACGAGAACGCCCCCAGGCCGATTCGTTGGCCGCCTGCACCAGCGCCATCTCCAGCGGCACGATATCGACGCGCGTCAGCAACGCCTGCCACTGCTTATAGTCCGGCGCGCCCGTGATCTTCAGGCCGTAATCGGCGGCCAGCGCGCGCAGCCATACCATATCCTGCCGACTAAGTTGCCGCTGCTGCTTCAGCTTCAACAGATGCCGGCGCTGCTGCATAATGCGCCGGTTTTCGGCCTCGATCAGCGGCTTCAGTCGGGCGAAAAAGCGTGCTTTCCGCGCAGCCGCACCAGAGCGGTGCGGAGCCGCGGCAGCCTGTTGCGGCGGCCTCTGCGCAGCACTATCGCCAGCCATCAGACGGACCGATGTCGAGCAGCCCGACAGCAGCAGCACGGCCAGCAGCCAGATTCCGAGCGTCAGCAGCACGCGTGTTGTCAGTGCATATTCGGGTCGCTGTCTCTGCATAGCGGCAGTATCGCACCGGGCGAAAGTTCATTCCGTGACGAATCGCACAGATGCGGCATCGAGCCGGACAAGCGCGACCGACGGCGCTACGATACAGCGATGCAGGATACCGCCCCAATCGCCTCATTCTACGATCTCGGCCCCGAACAGGTACTGCAGGCGGTCGAGAGCCTCGGCTTTATCTGCGACGGCCATCAGCTGGCTCTGAACTCCTACGAAAACCGGGTCTATCAGATCGGAATCGAGGATGACGCGCCGGTCGTCGCGAAATTTTATCGCCCCGGGCGTTGGAGCGATGCGGCGATTCTCGAGGAGCATCAGTTCACGCTGGAGCTGGAGGCGCTAGATATCCCGGCTGTCGCGCCGCTGCGGATCGACGGCGATACGCTGTTTCACCATGCGAACCACCGCTTTGCGCTCTATCCGCTGAAGCCGGGACGCGCGCCCGATCTGGAGAGCCGGACCCAGCTACAGCAGCTCGGTCGCTATATCGGCCGCATCCATGCGCTCGGCGCGATACGCGACTTTGAACAGCGGCCGAGCCTGAATGTGCACAGCTTCGGCGATGACGCCTATGAGTACCTGATCGAATACGGTCTGATTCCGCCCGAACTTGAAACCACCTACGAAACACTGGCCGAGGATCTGCTCGACAGCGTCGAGGCGGCCTTCGATGCGGTCGCTGCGCGGCAGATCCGGCTGCACGGCGATGCGCATCCGGGCAATATCCTGTGGCAGCAGGATGGGCCCTATATTCTCGATTTCGACGATGCCCGCATGGGACCGGCCGTGCAGGATTTATGGATGTTCCTCTCCGGCGACCGCGAACGGATGAGCGCGACACTGGATATTCTGCTCGATGCCTACAGCCAGTTTCACGATTTCGACTGCCGCGAACTGGCCCTGATCGAGCCGCTGCGCACGCTGCGCATCATGCACCATGCCGCATGGCTGGCGAAACGGCGCGACGATCCGGCCTTCAAACGCGCCTTTCCATGGTTCAACAGCCAGCGGTACTGGGAGGAGCATATCCTGACGCTGAAGGAGCAGGCCGCCGCGATACAGGAGCCGCCGCTGCAGTGGCTATAGCGAGAGGCTGATTTATTCGTAGAGGCTGGAGATCGAGCGGGCGTCGTAGATGCGGGTGATCGCCTCGCCCATCAGCGGCGCGATCGAAATGGTCCGTACCTTGCCCGACTTCATGATTTTCTTCGGCTGCGCGATGCTGTCGGTAATCACCAGCTCGAACAGATCGGACTCGGTCAACCGCTTGGCGGCAGGCCCCGAAAGCACACCGTGCGAGGCGTAGGCGCTGACCTTCGTCGCGCCGTGCTCCAGCAGTGCCGCGGCAGCGCCGCAGAGCGTGCCGGCAGTATCGACCATATCGTCGACCAGGATGCAGTGCTTGCCGCTGACATCGCCGATGATATTCATCACCTTGGCCACATTCGGGGCCGGACGGCGCTTGTCGACGATAGCCATATCGACATGCAGCCGGTTGGCCAGCGCGCGGGCGCGTACAACGCCGCCGACATCGGGCGAGACGATCATCAGATCCTCGAGGTTGTTGCGCTGCTCGATATCCTTCGCGAATAGCGGAATCGCGAAGATATTGTCCACCGGAATATCGAAGAAGCCCTGAATCTGGGTCGCATGCAGATCGAGCGTCAGCACGCGCGTCGCACCGGCCCGGGTGATCAGATCGGCAACCAGCTTGGCCGAGATCGGCGTGCGTCCGGCGCTCTTGCGATCCTGTCTGGCATAGCCGAAATAGGGAATCACCGCACAGATGTTGCGCGTCGAAGCGCGCTTGGCTGCATCAATAAAGATCAGCAGCTCCATCAGGTTGGCATTGGCCGGCTTGCTCGTACTCTGGATAAAGAAAGCATCATGGCCGCGGATCGTTTCACGGATCTGCAGGAAGATTTCGCCGTCGGAGAAGCGCTGGAAATAGAGATCGCCCATCGGGTGATCGATGTGCTTGCAGATCGACGACGCCAGCTTCGGATTGGATGTGCCGGAAAACAGGCGCATTTTCTGATGGAACATATCCGTTCCCTCCTGTGGACGAACGCATCCGGTTCGTTCAAACCGGCCATGCCGGTAAATCTGACTGGCTGGGACGGCAGGATTCGAACCTGCGCATGACGGGATCAAAACCCGCTGCCTTACCGCTTGGCTACGTCCCAATTGCGATGCGAAAGCGGCGTCAGGCCTGCTCCTGCATCGGGTGTATCGCCTGCAACTCTCCAACGTGCGTCCACGTCGCCAGCCCCTGAGCGAGCAGCTGCGCGGCTGCATCGCGGGCCGCATCCGGCTGCTCGAACAGCGCAATACAGGCCGATCCGCTGCCGCTCATCCAGGCAGTGTCGCTGTACCGACGCAATCCGGACAACAGCGAGGCAAGGCCGTCATTGAGGCTGCAGGCGCTGGCTTCAAGGTCGTTTTCAGCCAGCCGCGGCGAATCGCGGCGGATAGTATCCACCCCCTCAGGGGCGGTCAACGAAGGATCAACGCCATGCAGCGCGTCAAAATGACGGAATACTGCAGCTGTCGACAAGCCGGCGACCGGGCGCGCCAGCAGCAGCGCCTGCGCCGGCAGCGGCTGCGGATAATCCTGCAGACGCTCGCCAATACCGCGAGCCAGGCTGGCCCGGCCGTAGAGAAAGCAGGGGATATCGGCCCCGAACGGCGCGGCGAAATCGATCAGCCCATCGCGTCCGGCATCGACCCGCCATATCCGGTTGGCTGCCATCAGCGCCGTCGCCGCATCGGACGAGCCGCCGCCCAGCCCGGCCTGCTCCGGAATCCGCTTGTCGATATACACACTCAATCCGCGATCGATGCCGTACGCGGCCCGGAATGCGTCCAGCACCCGGTAGACCAGATTACGCTCACCCGATAGGTGCTGCTGCGAACAGCTGACCTGCAGCGCGTCGGCCGACGCAATCGTGAGCCGGTCGCGCAGGTCTGTATAGGCGAACGCGGTATCCAGCTCATGCATGCCGTCTGGGCGTATACGCGTAATGCGCAGATGCAGATTGATCTTGGCCGGGGCCGGAAAGATTCGGGTCATGGCCGGATCAACAGCGTTGCACGCCGCCCATGCCGGATATCGGTCATGGTCAGGCGATGCCCGTCCGGCTGCCAGCGCAGCCGAATCAGCCGGCCGCCGGCCCGGCTCTCCCAGCGGCCGACGCCGGTGGCCCGGAATTCGCGCGGCATATGGCCAAGCAGAATCATCGCCAGCGTCTGCGGCGGAATCACAATGCCCTGTTCCGCCAGCAGCTCAATGCCGATCGAGCGCCAGGCCGGCGCGCGGTTATCACGCAGCTGCATCGCACTGCCCTGCCAGCGCAGTTCGACAACCGTGCCGGTCGCCGCATGCGATATGCGCAGTCGGCCGTGCTCGGGCTGCGCTGCATCCCAGCGGATCAGCACCTGCCAGCGGCGCTGCGGCTCGATCACAATCAGGCGGCCGTCAAATGCGGGAAACGGACCGATCCCGACATCCGGCGCCGACAGCTGTTTCGGCATGGCGGCACAGCCGGCCAGCAGCGTCAGCGCCAGCCATGCCGGCAGCAGCGAACGCAGCCAGCTGCCGGTCACCGGGCCTCCGGCAATCCGGCGCGGATCTTCTCCTGCAGCTGCTGCAGATGCTCGGATTTCAGTTCAATCGCCCGCCGCCAGGCTGCGCGGGCTGCATCGGCCTTGCCCTGCCGCCACAGAATATCGCCGTAGTGCTCATGCATAATCGCATCGTCATCGATCTGCTTGAGCGCTTTCCGCTGCGTCGCAGCGGCCTGTTTGTAGTCGCCGCTGCGGTAGTGCGCCCAGGCCAGCGAATCGAGATAGTAGCCGTCATCAGGCTTCTGAATCAGCGCGCGCCGGATCAGCGCCTTGGCCCGGTTCAGATGAATCCCCTGCACCGCATAGGTATAGCCGAGAAAATTCAGCGCCTCGGCATGATCAGGCGCATGCTTGAGCAGTCGTTCGAGCATCGCTTCGGACTCTTTATACTGCTTGAAATGCTCAAACGCGACAGCACGGTTGAACAGCAGCTGCGGCGGCAGCTTTTTCATTGTCATCAGATCCGCCGTCTCGTCGATCAGCTGTTGGAAACGCTGCTGGGTCAGCCGGATCGTCGAGAGCATCAGATGCGCATCGAGCTGGCGCGGCTCCTGGCGGATAATACGCTGCAGCCGGCGGGCAGCCTGCTCGATCCGTTCGCGGGCGATCTCGATAGCTGCCAGACGAATCTGCGCCTCGATCGCCAGCGCCGAGCCGGCATCGATCTGCTCATACAGCGCCTTCGCCTCGGCGTTCTTCTGCTGCGCCTCCAGGCTGGCGGCCAGATAGAAGCGCCCCATATCGTCGGGATATATCTGCACCAGCTGGCGGAACGTCTGCTCGGCTTGGGCATAGTCCCCGTGCTGGAAATAGAGCATGCCGAGCTGGCGCAGCACCTCGAGGTTATTGCCCGAGCGGGCGGCCAGATCGCGATAGACCATAATCGCGTCGAACAGCTGTTTGCGCTGAATCAGCAGCTTGCCCAGCGCCAGACGGACGCGGAATGAATCCGGATGATCCGCCAGAAAATCACGCAGCAGTCGTTCAGCCCGCGCCGGCTGTTTCTCCTGCACAGCCAGCGCGCTGAGCAGCAGCGCCGGCGCTTCGTTATCGGGTGCAAGTATCTGCATCCGCTTCAGCGACACGCGCGCGGCGGCGACATCGCCGCCCTTGAGTAGCAGCTGGGCCTGCATCAGCCGGAATTCCGGACGCTCCCGGACACGGATCGCCGCAGCGATGGCGGTCAGCGCCTCGTCATAGCGCTGCTCGCCGGCCAGAACACGCATCTGCATCTGCCGCGCCTGCAGATGCACCGGATGCGTTTTCAGGAATGCATCGAGTAACTGCAGCGCCTGCGCTGTCTCGCGACTGGCCAGATGCAGCCGGATCGCGGCAAATGCGAGCTGTACCCGCTGCGCGGCGCTGAACTGACCGGGCGCGCGCCCGGCCGCGCTCTGCAGCGACTCCAGATGCGCTGCCGCCTGCTTATGCTGCCCCGATGCCAGCAGCAGCGACAGCAGCTGGAAATGAGGGTCGATCGCCTGCGGGTCCTTGCGAATCAGCGCGCTCAGCAGTTCAATAGCGAGCTCATGCTTGCCCTCTTTGAGCGCCTGCTGGGAGGCCAGATAGAGGAACTGCGGCGTCGCCCCGTTGATCATCGCGCCATCGATCATCTGCGATGACTGCAGCTCTGATCCCGCCCCGGCAGCCGGCTTCGCTGCGGAGCTCGCATCACCCGATGGCGCCTTCTGCACGCCGCAGGCCGATACGGCCAGCATTGCCGCCACAAGAACAGTCCTGAACAGCATCCGCGGCATCACGACACAGTCACAATTTCGATCTGTTGAAAGCGGTCGCCAGCCGCATTGACGCTCCAGCAGCGCACATCGGCGGCGACGCCGTCGCAGACGCTGATAATCGGATAGGCGAACCCCTCCCATGCGCTCTCCAGATCGGTCGGCGACGGCTTCGCCGGGCAATCCGGATGCGAATGGTAGACGCCGATGATCTCGTCGCCGCTGCCGCGCAGTTCGCGATCGATACGCTGATAAGCGGCCGGATCGAGCTGGAAACGGTCGGCGGCGCGCTCGCTGTTCAGGTTCTCAACCTCTCGTATATCGCTGACCTGCCAGCCGCCCTGCTGCAGCCGGCCGATCAGCAGGCCGCAGATCTCCAGTGGATAACCGGCCTCGGCTGCTGCATGCAGGCGCACCAGTGCCTCTGCGGAAATGCTCAGCGATTCAGTGGCCGGTTCGTTGTCAATGACGGCCAGGTAAGCCGGACTGCGGAATCGTTCGGGTTCGAACTTCGATATGGTCAAATGGCTGCTCCGTGGTTATTCGCAGAAAAGTTGCTCGGCAAGCCTATCGCCTACCGGGCAC
>CAYSMR010000031.1:0-12639 GCA_964432195.1 uncultured Zetaproteobacteria bacterium
GAGGCGGCGCTCGAGATTGCCGATGTTGTCCTGTTTGTCGTTGATGCGCAGGCCGGCGTGACGCCGGTTGACGCGGTGATTGCCGAGAAGCTGCGCAGGCATCAGATCCCGCTGCTGCTGGTGGCCAACAAGGCCGAGAAGCCGGGCAGCGAAATCGAATTTTTCAGCCTCGGGCTCGGCGATCCGATGCCGCTCTCGGCGGCTCACGGCAAGGGCGTGCGTGCCTTTCTCGAGTGCGTCGAGGCATTGCTTCCGGAGGTGGAAGCAGGCGACGAGGAGCAACTCGAACACAATCTGATCGCTTCGGTTGTTGTGATCGGTCGCCCGAATGTCGGTAAATCGACGCTGATCAATGCCTGGCTGCGTCGCCAGCGCATGGTGGTCAGCGATATTGCCGGAACGACGCGCGATGCGATCGACTCGATCATGCCTTACTGCGATGGCATGATCCGGCTCGTCGATACGGCCGGCCAGCGCAAGCATGGCCGCATCAGCGATATCATCGAATTCGTCGCCCGCGTCAAGGCCGTGCAGGCGTTCCGTCGCGCCGATGTGGCGGTGATGCTGCTCGACGGCGGCGAGGGGATTGTCGAGCAGGATATGCGCCTGATGCAGCTGGCGCTCGATGAGGGATGCGCGCTGATTGTTGCAGTCAACAAGCTGGATCTGCTCGATCAGGAGCAGTGGCGTTATTATGCCGAGCGGCTCGATTTCCGTATGCGCGGCATGTCCGATATTCCGGTCTTCCGGATTGCGGCCAAGCGCGGCAAGGGCGTAAAGCGGCTGCTCGACGAGGCTGTCGCGGCCGCTGCGCGCAACAGCTTCGAACTGAGCACCGGCGCGCTCAACCGCTGGCTGGCCGATGCCCAGCAGGCCCAGCATCCGCCCAGCGATCACGGCGCTGTCGTACGCCTCAAATATGCGTCGCAGACCGCAACGCGGCCGCCGACAATCAAGATATTCTGCAACCGACCCAAGGGGCTGAAAACCAGTTACAAGCGCTATCTGGAGCAATCCTTCAGAAAGAGTTTCGATCTGACCGGCGTGCCGGTCCGCTTTATGTTTACAGCCAGCAAGAATCCGTACAAATCCTGATATGCGTAGTTTCGAGGAGACCCGCGAGATCGGCTGTTCCGCCGTCACGATGTTCGATATTGTCATGGATATCGAGGCGTACCCAGCCTTTCTGCCGTGGGTGGCCGATGCGCGTATTCTCAGCAGTCAGCCCGGCGAGCTCAGCGCCGAGCTGGTCGCCGATCTGGCCGGTACGCGCCACAGCTTCCGCACGGTTGATCGCTATGTCGCCAACAAGCTGGTCGAGGTGCGTCTGTTGGAGGGACCGTTCCGTTTTCTCGAGAGCGTCTGGACATTCGATGCGCTCGGCGAGGATCGCTGCCGGGTCCACTTCTCGATCGAGTTCGAGTTCCGCAGCATGATGCTGGATATGATCGCCTCGCCGGTATTCGGGAGCGCCTGCAAGTCGATGGTGCAATCCTTCGAACGGCGGGCGCTGGAGCTCAAATGCATGTAAGCGTCGTCTATGCGCTGCCGCATGAGCAGTTTATCGAGGAGCTTGAAGTCGCCGACGGCGCGACGGTCGAGGAGACGATCCATCTCAGCGGGCTGCTGGAGAAGCATCCGGAGATCGACCTGAGCGTCAACAAGCTGGGGATCTTCGCCAAGCTGGCGAAGGCGGATCAGCCGCTGCGCGACGGCGATCGGGTCGAGATCTATCGGCCGCTGCCGCGCAAGCCGCGCAGCGCCCATGCCATCGATGACAAGAAGGCGCGCATCCGTGCCAAGAAAGAGCGGCGCAGCGAGGTCGGCTGACGTATCCCTGACGGTGGCGCGCAGGGCTTTGGCTGATTTTACCCATGCTTTTTAAGTATCTGCTCCAGTATCGTGATCAATGCATCGGGCATATGGGGCTTCTGCAGGAAGCCGGCCGGCCCGCGCGAGCCGAAACAGTCGATCGCCTCCTGTTCGCTGTAGCCGGAGCTCAGCAGCACCGACACATCGGAGCGGATCTGCTGCAGCGCGTTGAAGCAGCTGACGCCGTCCATCTTCGGCATCGTCATATCGAGAAGGACCACTACACCGTGTGCTCTGAACAGTTCGATCCCTTTAGGGTCGTTCGGCGCGCTGATGACCGGCATGGGCGATGACGGCGCCGCCGGTTTGAAGGCGATGCGCGATGCGCGCGCTCGCACGCTGGCGCAGGGCCGGGCCAGTTCGGTTGTCTGGGGCATGCCTGGCGTGGCGGTGAAGATCGGTGCGGCCGAAGAGCAGGCCTATGGATGAGCCGGGTAAGCGACTGGTTCAACTGGTGGCCGGATAACGGAGTAGCGCCGCGCGCCCCGAGATTACTGCTTGCGATTTCCACGCATCTTTTTACCATCTCTGCTGTTTTCAGGAGGGGATGATGACCGTATCAGAAGTGATCGATGCAATCAGGGCGGGCAGAAGTCTGGCCGGCGAGGATCTGTCCGGACTCGATTTTTCCGGCCGGGATCTGAGCGGAGCAGACTTCTCGGACGCTGATCTCTCCGATTGCAATTTTGACGGCGCAAACCTCTCCGGGGCGGATCTGCGCGGTGCGAAGTTGGACGGGGCATCGATGGTCAACACCTGTCAGGAAGGCGTGCGCATCGATCTGGAGCGGTTGCAGTCGCGCATCCGCAGCGGTTGGAGCGTCAGCGGCGTGGATCTCTCCGGCATGGATCTTTCCGGTCAGGATCTGCGCAATGCCAAGCTCAGCTATGCCAATCTGCGCGGCTGCAATCTGGTGGGGGCCGATCTGCGCGGCGCGGTGCTCAATGAAGCCGATCTCTCCTATGCGGATCTGCGCAATGCTGACTTCCGTGGTGCCAGCCTGAAGCGCGCCAATATGACCCGGGCCGACCGCACCGGCGCGAAAATCCGCAAATGGGCGATGAAGAAGGTATTCATCGCCGGAGAAACGGCCTACCGCGATTGATGCGCTGGCAGCTGTTTCTCTCTTTGCCTGAATGACGCCGCAGCGCTAGGCTGCGCGGCCCTTTATATAAACCTTAATGTTAAAAAGCACGTCCCATGCCCGATGATATTCGGGGCGGAAACATGGCGCGCGTTGAATGAACAGCTTACCCCGGAGGTAGAAAGCGATGTTGCCACGCACCCATTGTGGAGATTTCAGATCGATGCATATCGGCCAGCAGGTACGCCTGAACGGCTGGGTGCAGACCAACCGCGACCATGGCGGCGTCGTGTTTATCGACGTGCGCGATCGTTCCGGGCTGGTGCAGATTGTCGCGCACCCCGATACGCCGGCGATTCATCAGCTGGCCCACTCGATGCGGCAGCAGGATGTGATCGAGGTGGTCGGCGAGGTGATTGCGCGCGCTCCGGAGACGGTCAACGAGAAGCTGCCGACCGGCGAGATCGAGATCAAGGCGACCGAAATCCGCGTGCTCAACCGGGCGGAAACGCCGCCGTTCCTGATCGAGGATGATTGCGATACCTCCGAACAGATCCGCCTCGAATACCGTTATCTCGATCTGCGTCGTCCGAAGATGCAGGGCTTCATGGCGCTGCGCCACCGCGTAACCCATGCGGCGCGCAACTACCTCGACAGTCAGGGCTTCCTGGAGGTCGAGACCCCGATCCTGAACAAATCGACGCCGGAGGGCGCGCGGGATTATCTTGTTCCGTCAAGGGTTTATCCCGGTTCGTTTTATGCATTGCCTCAGAGTCCGCAGATCTTCAAACAGCTGCTGATGGTGGCCGGCATGGACCGCTATTTCCAGATCGCCCGCTGCTTCCGCGACGAGGATCTGCGCGCCGACCGGCAGCCGGAGTTTACCCAGGTCGATCTGGAGCTGTCGTTTGTCGATCAGGACGAGGTGATGGCGGTCGCCGAGGGGCTGCTGCGCGCGATGTTCGATGCCGGCGTCGGCATCCATCTGCCGGAGGTGTTCCCGCGCATCACCTATGCCGAGGCGATGGGGAAATACGGGCTGGATCGCCCCGATGTCCGTTTCGGACTCGAGCTGGTCAATATCACCGAGCTGATGAAACGGGTCGAGTTCAAAGTGTTCCGCGAGCCGGCCGATAAGGGCGGGCTGGTCAAGGTGCTGCGCGTGCCGGGCGGCGCGTCATCGCTGTCGCGCAAGCAGATCGATGACTATACCAAATTCGTTTCGATCTACGGCGCGCGCGGTCTGGCCTGGATCAAGGTCAACGACAGGGAGGATCTGCCGGGCGGCCTGCAGTCGCCGATTGTCAAATTCCTGCCCGTGGATGTGCTCAGGGATATGCTGGATGCGGCCGAGGCCGAGAACGGCGACCTGCTCTTCTTCGGGGCTGGTGAGAGCAGCGTCGTCAACGATGCGCTCGGTCATCTGCGCGTGAAGCTCGGCCACGATCTGGATCTGATTGCCGAGGGCGATCACCGCTTTGTCTGGGTCGTCGATTTCCCGATGTTCGCATGGAATGCCGACGAGAAACGACCGGAAGCGCTGCACCATCCGTTTACCGCGCCGTGCGCCGAGGATCTGGACAAGTTCGACAGCGATCCGCTGAACATGCGCTCGCAGGCCTATGATCTGGTCTGGAACGGCACCGAGATCGGCGGCGGCTCGATCCGTATCCACGATCCGGCCGTGCAGGCGCAGGTGTTCCGGACGCTGAATATCTCTGATGACGAGGCCAAGGCGAAATTCGGCTTCCTGCTCAAGGCGCTGACCTACGGCGCGCCGCCGCATGGCGGGCTGGCTTTCGGACTGGATCGCGTGCTGGCGCTGATGGCCGATGTCGATTCGATCCGCGATGTGATCGCGTTTCCGAAGACCCAGAAGGCAGCCGATCCGATGTCGGAGGCGCCGGGCGAGGTGGCCGACGAGCAGTGGAAGGAGCTGGGGCTGCGCAAGCGGCGCGTCATTCAGGACAACGCCTGATTACCGTCGCAGGCCGGGCGAGCGCGATTGACATCGGCCGGTAAACGGCGGAAGATGCCTTCTGTGAAACGACTGCTCTGTTTTTCGATGATATTATTGGCATCCTGCGCGATGAAACCGCCGGTGCAGGAGATGAGCAATGCGCGTTCGGCGATCCGGATGGCGCAGCAGTTGCCGTCGCCAGTCAACCCGCGTCTGGATGGCAAGGCCGATGCCTATCTGCAGAGCGCCGAGTCGGCGCTGGACGAGGCGGCCGACGCGATTCGCGCCGAGCGTTACGACAGGGCCCGCGCCAAGGCCATGGAGGCTCGGCGTAAGGCGCAGGAAGCCGCCCGCATCAAACAGCACAACAGCACAACAAATTAAAACTAATACTTTCCGATCGATGAGGTCTGACTATGTCTTTTGAACACATTCGCGTGCCGGAACACGGCGAAAAAATCACGATGGGGGAGGATGGCCGGCTGCAGGTCTCCGATCATCCGATTGTCACCTTTATCGAGGGCGACGGCATCGGTCCGGATATCTGGAAAGCCACCCGGGCGATTCTCGATGCCGCGGTTGAGAAGGCCTACGGCGGACAACGCGCGATTTCATGGATGGAGGTCTATGCCGGCGAGAAGGCGTGGAACCTGTTCGGCCAGAGCGATGACGCCTGGCTGCCGCAGGAGACGCTCGATGCGATCCGCGAATATCTGGTCGGCCTGAAAGGACCGCTGACGACGCCGGTCGGGGGCGGCATGGGCTCGCTGAATGTCGCGATCCGGCAGGTGCTCGATCTCTATGTATGCCTGCGGCCGGTCAAGCATTTCACCGGCGTACCGTCGCCGGTCAAGCGCCCGGAGCTGGTCGATATGGCGATTTTCCGCGAGAACACCGAGGACATCTATGCTGGCATCGAGTGGGCCGAGGGTAGCGATGAGGTGAAAAAGGTCATCGACTTCCTGCAGAACGAGATGGGGGTCGGCAAAATCCGTTTCCCGGACACATCCGGTATCGGCGTCAAGCCGGTGTCGCGCGAAGGCACCGAACGGCTGGTGCGCGCGGCAATTCAGTACGCGATCGACAATGATCTGAAGAGTGTGACGCTGGTGCACAAGGGCAATATCATGAAGTTCACCGAGGGCGCGTTCCGCAACTGGGGTTATGAACTGGCCAAGCGCGAGTTCGGGGCCGAGGAGATCGACGGTGGTCCGTGGTGCAAACTGCCGAATGGCATTGTGATCAAGGATGCAATTGCCGATATTGCGCTGCAGCAGGTACTGACCCGACCGACCGAGTTCGATGTGATTGCGACGCTGAACCTGAACGGCGATTACCTCTCCGATGCGCTGGCCGCGCAGGTCGGCGGCATCGGCATCGCGCCGGGTGCGAATATCAATTACGCGACTGGCCATGCGGTATTTGAGGCGACTCACGGCACTGCGCCGAAATATGCCGGCAAGAACATGGTCAATCCGTCATCGATGATGCTCTCCGGCGAGATGATGCTGCGCTATCTGGGCTGGACCGAAGCGGCCGATCTGGTCGTGCAGGGGATCAATGGCGCGATTGCAGCCAAGACGGTCACCTACGATTTTCATCGCCTGATGGACGGGGCAACAAAGCTATCGACCTCCGAATTCGGCGATGCGGTTATCCGGCATATGGACAGCGACGCGGAGCCGGGCGATAGC
The DNA here is from genome assembly GCA_964432195.1 of uncultured Zetaproteobacteria bacterium. Lineage (GTDB taxonomy): Bacteria > Pseudomonadota > Zetaproteobacteria > Mariprofundales > Mariprofundaceae > Mariprofundus. Next base: position 6,611 of record CAYSMR010000031.1, read on the forward strand.
GCGGCTGAGCAGTATGATGCGCTGGCGGCGCGTTTCCGCGAGCTGTTCGAGGCCGGGGCCGAAAAGAGCGCCGAGTTTGCCAGCGTCGCGATGGAGAAGGCGCGCGAGCAGCTGACTGCGGCCGGCGCATTCTCAGAGGAGCAGGGGAAGAATTTGAAAAAGTTCCTCGAACGTGATCTGTCGCAGGTGGCCGAAGCGATGCGCGATGAGGCGAAAGAGAAGCTCAATCCGTCGCGCGTCGGCGCCGGCGCCCTGGCTTCGCTTTCGTCATTGCTGAATATGGCCGGCAGCGCACTGTCATCGATGGCCGAGAAGACGCAGCAGGCGATTACCTGCCGTTCCGGCGAGATTACCAGCGCCGGTACGCTGACCTGTGAATCCTGCGGTCACGAACTGCACTTCAAAAAGACCGGCCGCATTCCGCCGTGTCCGAAGTGCCATGCGACGAGCTTCCGCAAGAGCTACTGAAAGCCGGCGCTGCAGCGCCGTAATAAAAAAGGCCGGATCATTCGATCCGGCCTTTTTTATTACGGCGGGAACGGATCAGAAGCGGAAGAAGAGACCGGCAAACGGACCCTTGAAGGTTGCATTGGCGACCACGCCGCTGTTATCCAGCTTGACCTTGATATAGCGGTAGCCGGCATTGATGCCGAGTAGCGGCAGCGGCGAGAACTCGATCTGCACATCGGCATCGGTGAATGAATTGCCGTTATAGCCGAGATAGCCGAAGCGGCCGCTCAGGCCGATGAAGTCCGCCAGCGCGACGCGTCCGCGCAGACCGGCGGTCGGAATTGCGATGGTGGCGTTTTTGGATGTCGTAACACCGGTGCTGGTCATGCTCGTTTTTGCATTAAAGGTCTTCACCGAAGTCTCGAAGCCGAGCTGGAAACGGGACGGCAGATCATCCATATTGACCATATAATAGGTGTAGCTAAAATCGAGCAGGTCGGCCTTGAACTCGCTGCGCGCTGTTGCGCCGGCATTAAATGTCTGACCGTTATAGCTGATTGTCCGGTTCAGCACGCCCTGACCGGTGAAGCTCAGCGGCGTGAACGCGAAAGCGACCATCGAATCGCCGAGGTTGATATCAATCTCTCCGATCGGCTGCGAGCTGTTGTCGAAGCTCAGATCCCTGTTCATATCGATACGGCTTGCGATTGCGTTGTTGTTGAGCGTCGCGCCGAAGTCGCCGGACGGTGAGAGCACCATAAAGCCGGCTTTCAGCGCGATGGTCTCGTCGGCCTGGGCGATGCCGGCACAGCCCAGGCCAAGCGCCGCTGCGGCGGCGATCATGTTCAATTTCATTGATTACTCCGGAAATAGTATTTGATGCCGAACGGTAGATGCACGGATCGACCGGCACTGTGATCGGGGTCATATGCAATTCGACGCTGCAAATCTAGCAGAAACGGCTACCATGCCGCCATGTTTTTGGGCGTGGATACAGGCGGCACCTTTACCGACTTTGTACTGATGGACGGGCGCGAGCTGCGCTTTCACAAGGTGCTGTCGACGCCGGATGATCCGTCGCGCGCGATTGCGCAGGGTATTGATGAGCTGGGTCTGGATTCGGCCAGGCTCCATCTGGTGCACGGCTCGACCGTCGCGACCAATGCGATTCTCGAGCGCAAGGGCGTACGCACGCTCTTTGTCACGCACCAGGGGCTTGAGGATCTGTTGACGATCGGTCGCCAGACCCGCCCCGAGCTCTATAACCTCTGCCCCGAACCTGTGTCGCCACCGCTGGCGCGCGAGGACTGCTTCGGCGTTGCCGGCCGGCTGGATGCAGCCGGCAACGAGCAGTCGCCGCTGGCAGAGGCGGATCTGGCCCGGCTGGCCGGGTATGCGCATGATGGCGACTATGAATCGGTGGCCGTCTGCCTGCTGTTTTCGTTCCTCAATCCGACCCATGAGCAGCAGCTGGCCGCTGCGTTGCCGGATGATCTGTTCGTCTCGTGCTCGCATGCCGTGCTGGCCGAATATCGCGAATATGAGCGCGCCGCGACAACCTATCTGAATGCCTATGTCGGGCCGCTGGTGCAGCGCTACCTGCGACGGCTGCAGGCCACGCTTGAGCCGAAACATCTGTTTGTGATGCACTCGGCCGGCGGCGTCATGCAGGCCGATCTGGCTGGCGAGCAGGCCGTGCGGCTGGTGCTCTCTGGGCCGGCCGGCGGGCTGGTCGCGGCGCAGAGCGTCGGCCGGCAGCTGGGATCGGAGCAGCTGCTGACCTTTGACATGGGCGGCACCAGCACCGATGTGGCGCTGTTGCAGGGCGCGCCGGCTATGACCACCGACGGCTCGATTGCCGGCATGCCGGTCTCGCTGCCGATGCTCGATATCCACACGATCGGCGCCGGCGGCGGTTCGCTGGCATGGATTGATGAGGCCGGTCTGCCGCAGGTCGGGCCGGAATCGGCCGGCGCAACCCCCGGACCGGTCTGCTATGGCCGGGGCGGCGAGGCGCCGACCGTGACCGATGCGAATCTGCTGCTCGGCCGGATTCCGCCTGATGCGCGACTGGCCGGTTCGCTGGCGCTGGATCTGGCGGCGGCGCGCGCAGCATTCCGGCGCTACGGCGAGCGACTGGGGTTATCGGCAGAGGAGGCGGCTGCGGCCGTGATCGCGATTGCCGAGGAGCATATGGCCGGCGCGCTGCGCGTCGTATCGGTGCAACAGGGGCACGATCCGGCCGATTTCTCGCTGCTCTGCTTCGGCGGCGCCGGCGGTCTGCACGCCTGCGCGCTGGCCGAAAAGCTGGGCATGCGCCGCGTGATCGTGCCGCTAGCCAGCGGCGCGTTTTCGGCGCTGGGCATGCTGGCCGGGCGACAGCAGAGCGAATTTTCGCGCAGTCGCAGGTTGCCGCTGGATGATCCGGATACGCCGGCGCAGCTGCAGGCGCTGTTTGCCGCGCTGATCGACGAGGCGGCCGCGCAGATGCAGGGGCTGGCGCTGCGTTTTGAGCGCCGCGTCGATATGCGCTATGCCGGGCAGGGCTTCCATCTGGCGGTCGATGCCGATGATCCGGCGCAGTTAGCCGGGCGTTTCGAGGCGGCCCACCGCCGCGCTTACGGACATGCGCTGCAGCGGCCGATCGAAATCATGACGGTGCGTCTGACGGCCTTTGTCGAACGCCCTGCGCCGGCCCTGCCATTGCTGCCGCCGTCCGGTGCGGCTATTGCTCCCTGTGGCAGCTCGAATGTTTACGGCCATGGCTGTGTGCCGCACTACCGACGCGGCGATCTGCGCCCCGGCGCAAGTTATGAGGGGCCGGCCCTGATTCTGGAAGATACGGCGACGCTGTGGCTGGCGCCGGCGTGGCGGATGCAGGTCTCCGAACAGGGGCACCTGTTGCTGGAGCGCTCTGATGTCTGATGCGGTTCGACTGAGTCTGTTTGCGCACCGGCTCTCCGCGATCTGCGACGAGATGGGAGCCGTGCTCAGGCGCAGCGCGATTTCGCCGAATATCCGCGATCGCGAGGATTTCTCCTGCGCGCTGTTCGATCACGACGGTCGGCTGGTGGCGCAGGCGGCCCATATTCCGGTGCACCTGGGCTCGATGGCGTTTGCGATGGCCGACGTGATCGAGCGCTTCAACTGGCAGGCCGGCGATGTCGTGGTCTTCAATGATCCGTTCCTTGGCGGCACGCATCTGCCGGATATTACTGTCGTGACACCGGTATTTGCAGGCCGGCAGCGCCTGATCGGCTTTGCCGCGGCGCGCGCCCATCACGCCGATATCGGCGGCCGTTCGCCCGGTTCGATGGGCGTGGAGACGCGCCTGCAGGATGAGGGGATGGTCATCGCGCCCTGCTACTGGCTGCGCGCCGGCATTGAGCAGCCGCAGCTGCCGGATGCGTTTTTGCGTCAGGTGCGCGCAGGAGCTGAGAGGCTTGGCGATCTGTCGGCCCAGCAGGCTGCCTGCGCGATCGGCGCGCAGCGGCTGGCCGAACTGGCCGGCGATGATGTGCAAGCGTGGGATGCGCAGGTCGGCGCGCTGATGCGCGCCTCCGAATCCTATGGGCGCAGCGCGATCGAGGCGATATCGGACGGCGAGTACAGTTTCGACGATGTGATCGAGGACGACGGTTGCGGCTCCGGTCCGCTGCGGCTGGCGGTTCGTGTGAGCATCGACGGCGACAGCGCCGCGGTCGATTTCAGCGGTACGGCGGCGCAGGCGCCCGGGCCGGTGAACTGTCCGCTTGCGGTCACCGCGGCCAGCGTGCTCTATGTGTTCCGTTGCCTGATGCCGAAACATACGCCGCAGACGGCGGCGGTATTCCGGCCGATCCGGGTCAGCGCGCCGGCAGGTTCGCTGGTGCATGCGGCTGCCGGCGCGGCTGTTGCGGCCGGCAATGTCGAGACCAGCCAGCGCATTGTCGATGTTGTGCTCGGGGCGCTGGCGCAGGCACTGCCCGATGCGATTCCGGCTGCGGCGCAGGGAACAATGAATAATGTGATCTTCGGCGGCGGCGCGGACGAGGCGGCCTGGGTCTATTATGAGACGCTGGCCGGCGGCATGGGCGGGCACGCGCGCGGCAACGGACTCTCGGCGGTGCAGTGTCATATGACGAATACGAAAAACTCATCGATCGAGGTGCTGGAGATGCACTATCCGCTGCAGGTCAGCGAATATCGCGTGCGCTGCGGATCAGGCGGCAGCGGCGCACGCCTGGGCGGTGACGGCCTGATCCGCGAATGGGTGATCCTGCAGGATTGTCAGCTGTCGCTGTTGAGTGAACGGCGCATCACGGCGCCTTACGGGCTGCGCGGCGGCGGGGCAGGTTCGTGCGGCGTCAATCGTCTCTGTCGAGATGGCGCATGGCAGACGCTGCCGTCCAAGGGGTCGGTCGCGCTGCGCGCCGGCGATCGCATCCGGATCGAAACGCCGGGTGGCGGCGGTTTCGGTGATCCGGAAGGGACGGAAACGATATGATTATTCTCGCAATCGAGTCATCGTGCGATGAGACCGCGGTGGCGCTCTATGACGGCGATCCGCAGCGCGAGCAGGGGCGTATTCTGGCCGAGCAGGTCGCCTCGCAGATCGAGACCCATGCCCGCTTCGGCGGCGTCGTGCCGGAGGTTGCATCGCGCGAACATCTGAGCACGCTGCCGCCGATGGTCGATGCGCTGCTTGACGAGGCGGGGATCGGCTGGGGCGAGATCGACCGGATCGCCGTCACGGCTGGCCCCGGGCTGATGGGGGCGCTGCTGGTCGGCACCTCCTATGCGCGCGCGGCCGGCATGGTCAACGGCATTCCGGTGATGCCGGTGCATCATATGGAGGGGCATCTGCTTGCGCCGGGGCTGGCCGGGGAACTGCCGGCATTCCCGTTTGTGACGCTGCTGGTTTCCGGCGGTCATACGCAGCTGGTGCTGGTCAGCGCGATCGGCAGCTATAAGGTGATCGGCCAGACGCTCGATGATGCGGCCGGCGAGTGTTTCGACAAATCGGCCCGGCTGCTCGGGCTGCCCTATCCGGGCGGGCCGGAGATCGCGGCGATGGCCGCGAATGGTGATGCGAGCCGCTTTGCGCTGCCGCGGCCGATGCTGAACCGGGATAATCTCGATTTCAGTTTCTCCGGTCTGAAGACGGCCGTGATGTATGCGGTGAAGAAGAGCGGCGGCGCAGATGCAATGGATGCGGATGAGCGGCGGGATATGGCGGCCTGCATTGAAGCGGCGATTTGCGAGGTATTGGTGAAGAAGTCGCTGCGCGCCTGCGCCCGCTTTGATGCGCCGCGTCTGGTGATTGCCGGCGGTGTTGCGGCCAACCGCTGCCTGCGAGAGCTGCTGCACGAGCTGGCGGCGCGGCAGCGGGTTGAATTGCATATGCCCCATCCCAGACACTGCACCGATAATGCCGCGATGATCGCCTATGCCGCGTTTCGGCGCATCTGCAGCGGTGCGCCGGTTGATGCCCGATGGGATGCCTCGCCGCGCTGGCGCCTGTCGGCCTGAACGGAGGCGTTAGTTAGGGCCTGTTAACATTATTTGATGAATTCGATAATCAAAGCGAAGTAGATAAA
>CAYSMR010000032.1:0-12631 GCA_964432195.1 uncultured Zetaproteobacteria bacterium
GGAGGACTGCACCGGCTGCGAAATGTGCGTCAATGCCTGCCCGGCCTACGATCCGGCCGATGCATCCGGCAGCAGGAAGGCGATCAATATGAGCGCCAAGGCGCCGCTGATGGAACAGGGGTGCAGGGATATCGAGTTCTTCGAAACGATTCCGGTTAATGACCGCGCGACGATCGACTACTCGTCGGTGCGCGGCACCCAGTTTCTCGAGCCGCTGTTCGAATTCTCCGGCGCCTGCGCTGGCTGCGGCGAGACGCCCTATGTGCGCCTGCTGACGCAGCTGTTCGGGCCTCGCCTGCTGGTCGCCAATGCCACCGGCTGCTCGTCGATCTATGGCGGCAATTTGCCGGCCACGCCGTGGACCGCGAACCGGGACGGACGCGGGCCGGCATGGTCGAACTCACTGTTCGAGGACAATGCCGAATTCGGGCTCGGCATGCGCATCGCGGCCGACCACCATATGCAGATGGCCAAGCAGGAGCTGGAGCGGCTGCGCGACAAGCTGGACAACTACTTTGTCGATGAGCTGATCCATGCCGATCAGCGCATCGGTTACGAAGTGACGCAGCAGCGCCAGCGCGTGGAACAGCTGAAACTGGTGCTCGAGGGGATGGATGATCCGCGCGCCAAAAATCTGCTCTCGGTCGTCAATCATCTGGTGCGGCGCAGCGTCTGGCTGATCGGCGGCGACGGCTGGGCCTACGATATCGGTTCGGCCGGTCTCGATCATGCGCTGGCATCCGGGCGCAATATCAACGTGCTCGTGCTCGATACCGAGGTCTACTCGAATACCGGCGGTCAGGCATCGAAATCGACCCCGGTCGGCGCGACGGCAAAATTCGCCTCAGCCGGCAAAGCGGTCGGCAAGAAGGATCTGGCCCTGCAGGCGATCTCCTACGGCAATGTCTATGTCGCACGCGTCGCGATGGGCGCCAACCCGCAGCAGACGCTGCTGGCGATGCGCGAGGCCGAGGATTATCCGGGCCCTTCGATCATTCTGGCCTACAGCCACTGCATCGCCCACGGCATCGATATGACGCAGGGCCTCAAGCATCAGGATATGGCAGTCGCTTCAGGCTACTGGCCGCTGATCCGCTACAATCCGGAGCTGCGCCGGGCCGGCAAGAAGCCGTTCGTGCTCGATTCGCCGCGCCCGACGATGAAGGTGAAAGATTACGCCTATACCGAGATGCGCTACAAGCTGCTGCAGCGCAGCCATCCGGAGAAAGCCGAGCGGCTGATGCGGCTGGCTCAGGAGTCGGTCGATCTGCGCTGGGCCACCTATGAACATATGGCAGAGCAGGATCCGTCCGAATTCCAGCCGGTCGAATAGCGAGAGGCGGGCGCGATGGATTATGATGTACTGATCGTCGGCTCCGGGCCGGCCGGACAGCATGCCGCGTGGCAGGCCGCTGCGATGGGCAAGCGCGTGGCGATGATCGAGCGCAAGCCGAATATCGGCGGCGCCGGCCTGCAGACCGGCACGATTCCATCCAAGGCGCTGCGCGAAGCCGCCTATCTGGCCTCCCGCCATGCCGCCGACGGCATGCGCGAGGCCAGTCCGGCTGCCCGCTTCGGCATTATGGCCGATATGGTGCGACGCAAGGAGATGGTCATCGCGCAGCAGGAGTCGGTTATCGTCAAATGGCTGCTGCAGTCGGGCGTCGCGCTGATTCCGGGCGAGGCGTCATTTGTCGATGCGCATACGCTGGCCGCCGGCGCGACGCGTCATCTGAGCGCCGACATTATTATTCTCGCTACCGGCTCCCGGCCGCGCCGTCCGGCCGAGGTCCCGTTCGATAAACAGATCGTGCTCGACTCGACATCGATCCTGAAACTCAAGCGCCTGCCCGAGAGCCTGGTCGTCATCGGCGGCGGCGTGATCGCCTGCGAACTGGTCTCGATCTTCGCCGCGCTCGGCGTGCGCGTCAGCATCGTCAATTCGCAGGCGCAGCTGCTCAGCTATCTCAGCGACGATGTCGTCGGCGTGCTGAGCGACTCGTTTGAACAGATGGGCGTACAACAGCTGATGAACGAGCGCATCGCAAGCGTCCGCAAACAGCGCGACGGGCGCGTACAGACACAGCTGGAGTCGGGGCGGCTGCTGGATTCAGAGACTCTGCTCTACGCACTGGGACGCACACCCAACACCGAACACCTACAGCCGGAACGGGCCGGTATCGCGCTCGATCAGGGCTGGATCGCCGTCAATAAACATTTCCAGACCAGCGCGCCGCACATCTATGCCGTCGGCGATCTGATCGGTCGCCCGGCGCTCGCATCGACCGGCATGGAACAGGGGCGCGCCGCGGCGATGCACGCGATCAGCGGCACAACCCAGGCGATGGCCGAAAACCTGCCGATGGCGATTTACGCGATTCCGGAGATCTCTTGGGTCGGCAAGACCGAAAAAGAGGCGATCGCCGCCAGCCTCGACTATGTGGTCGGGCGCGGTTACTACCGCGACAGCGCCCGCGGCCAGATCATCGGCGACTGCAACGGGCTGGTAAAACTGATTGTCGATGCCGGCAGCCACCGCCTGATCGGCGTTCATATTGTCGGCGAGCAGGCCAGCGAACTGATCCATACCGGCCAGCTGCTGATGAATTTCGGCGGCAGCGTGCATGACCTGGCCAATAACGTATTCAACTACCCGACGCTGGCCGAGTGCTACAAGCTGGCCGCCCGCGACTGCCTGCAGAAGCTGGAATAACGCCCCGCCGGACAACAGGCGGCAAGCCGCCGGTTGCCTTAAATCCGCAAGCGTGACATCCGTCACATCGCGCCCAAATCACCCCCGCTACTGTTCGCCATGTGGTCGGCAGGACGCCGGCTGAAAGCAGCAGTACAGGAGATGTATTATGAAATACGCAGCTATGATTATCGCAGTCGCACTGGCCTTTGTCGCCGGCACCCAGGTATCCCGGGCCAACAGCATGCACATGCTGCATGCAAGCCAGCACAGCACGGCTGTCGCCAATGCGATGGGCTCCGAGTACCTGATTCCTGACAGCGCAGCGCGCATGATGGCCTTCCATCAGGCGCTGAACCGCTAATATCTCCCCGCAAATCCCCGGATTCTCCCGGTGGTCGGCCCGTCAAAAGGCAGACCGTCACACGCCCGGCGCGCCGCCCCTCCCCTTCCTCGCGCGTCGGGCGTTTTCTATTCCGCCGCAGCCAGACAGCGCCGCTCAACGATGAAATATCCATGCGTTGACGGACGCGCCTCGTAATCGAGCCGGATCGGCTCGGATGCGCTGAACGTCTGGCTGGTGCCGAACACTACCGGCTCCTGATGACGAATCTCCGAACCGGCCGGATAGATGATGTGCAAATCATGTTCTCCGCGCCAGCGCATAATCGCATCATAGCCATGCCGGAACGAAAAACTGGCCATCGCGCTGTCGAAACTGCTGCCGGCCGGCCGGATATTGATACTGAGCAGCTGATCCCCCGGTCGTTGGCCGCTGGAGATGCGGTAGAAGGTCGCAACCAGCCGCCCGGACGGCGACGGACACTCGAACATCACATCCATCCTGCCGCCGTCGCATGCGCCGATCAGCAGCAGCGGCAGCGCGGCCAGCAGCCGCAACCTCCTCATGCCGCAGCCGCCAGCCGCTGCGACTCCAGCTCCACCCGTTCCAGACAATCCTCGACAGCGACGCCGTTGAAATAGTTGCCGACCAGCGCCAGCGGCTCGCCGGCCAGCAGCGCATCGAGCTCCCCGATCAGCGCCAGATGCCCGATATCCGGCGCCGGCAGACGGTTCGTTTTGTGGAACTCATAGAGCAGATCGGCCGCATCAATGCCCAGCACCGCGCAAATGCGCGCCCGTTTCTGCTCATCATTCATTTCGCCCGGCCTGAAATGAAATGTGAAGCCGCGCAGATGCGCATGTCCGACGACATCGCGCGATACGGCCGAATAGAATGCGTCATCGGCGGCGATAATGCCGGCCAGCGGCGGCAGCTCCAGCGCGCTGCGCTCGACAACAACGCCGACCGACTCGATCTCGATCTCGTTGATCCAGCCCAGCCACTCGGCAATGTCGGCATGCGCCGGGGCCAGCAGCCGGGCTGCGGCCGGCGCCGGCGTCGCGCAGACCAGCTGCGCGCATTCACAGACGCCGTCAGCAGTCGTGATCCGGTAGCCGGACTGTGTGCGCTCGATCTGCCGGATCTGCGCATCGGTGCGCAGCGGCAGCCGTTCAGCCAGCGCGCTGATAATGCGCCCGAGACCGGCGTTGAACGTATAGCTGCGCTCGACCGATTTATCACGCGGCCGCTTGCGAAACAACATCCCGGCCGGCATCTCGTCGGCCGGCTGGCAGATCACCGCATTGAATGCATGGCGGAATACGCGGCGGTAGTTGTCCGGTCCGACGATCGCGCTGTAGTAGTCGGCAATCGTGCGCTGCTGCTTGGAGAGCGTGAACAGCCGCCAGGCATGGGTCAGCAGCTCGAACCAGCGCAACTGCGACGGAATCGACACCAGCTGCCCGTCGACCAGCATGCGATAGCGCAGCTTCTCGCGCCGCTGCATCTGCGAGGTCAGCTCCAGCGTGCGCAGCATGCGCAACAGGCGGCCATAGGAGTTGAAGCAGGTATGCGTGCCCATCTCCAGCCAGAACGGCTCGCCGTCATCCGGTACCAGCTCCGAATGGAAACAGCCGCCGGCCCGCCCGGCCTTCTCCAGCACCAGCACACGCCGGCCGGCCTGCTGCGCGTCAAAGGCCATCGCCAGCCCGGAGATGCCCGCGCCGATTACAATCATATCATAGGAATCGCTCATGCCGCGACTCTATGCTATTGCCCCCGGTCAGGACAAACACACCGGACAAATCGCGGCTGTTCATTTACAATCCGCCCATGCGCAGAATTGACCAGATCGAACCATTCCGGGTGATGCAGCTGCTGGAGCGCGCCAAGGCGCTGGAGGCGGGCGGACGCCGGATAATTCACCTGGAGATCGGCGAACCGGACTTTCCGACGCCGGCCTCCGTGATCGATGCGGCCCACCGCTATCTCGACGCCGGCGACAACCGCTATACGCCGTCCACCGGCAATCCGCAGCTGCAGCAGGCGCTCAGCGACTGGTACCGGCGCGAATACAGTCTCGACATCGCCCCGGAACGGATCCTGATCACGCCCGGCACCTCCGGCGCATTCAGCCTGATCTACGCCGCACTGCTCGATGCCGGCGAATCGGTGCTGCTCTCCGATCCGGGCTATCCGTGCCAGCGCAACTTCATCCGGCTGGCTGGCGGCGAGGCGATCAATATCCCGGTCGGACCGGAGACACGCTATCACCTGTCGGCCGATCTGATCGCAGACCGCTGGCAGCCGCACAGCCGCGCCGCGGTGCTGATCAACCCGTCCAATCCGACCGGCACGCTGATCGAGGACGATGCACTGACCGAACTCGCCGCCGCCTGCCGGGCTCAGGGCGGCTACCTGATCTCCGATGAGATCTATCACGGCCTGACCTACGGCGCGCAGGCGCGCTGCGCGCTGGCCGTTGATGATCAGGCGATTGTCGTCAACGGCTTCTCCAAGCGCTGGGCGATGACCGGCTGGCGCATCGGCTGGATCGTTGTACCGGAATCGCTGATCGATGCCTGCCGCCGCGTCATGCAGAATATCTTTATCGCCGCGCCGACGCTGTCGCAGCAGGTCGCCATCGCGGCGCTGGCCGAAGAGGCGGCTGTCGAGCGGATGCGGCAGGCATATGACGAGCGGCGCTGTTTTCTGCTACAGGCACTGCCCCCGCTCGGCTTCGACATCGTCGTCGAACCACAGGGCGCATTTTACATCTATGCCAATGTACGCCGAATCACCGATGACGCCACGGCCCTCTGCCATGATCTGCTGGAGCAGGCCGGCGTCGCCGTCACGCCGGGCGCAGATTTCGGCCGCTATCGCGCCAACGAGCATGTCCGCTTCTCCTATGCGACCGGTCTGGATCAGATCCGGACCGGCGTGGAACGACTTGCCAGATTCCTGCTATAATCTATCCATGTCTGCCCCTGCTCCACACGCCATAACCCGGCAATCCACAGCTCGGGTCTGCACGGAGATGGTGATGAACGGCATCCTGCCTGCAATCAGCCCGGGCAGCCAACAGCGCGCTTTTGCCTCTCCTTACCCATCCGCCGCTGACGCTCCTGATGGGGCTCGGCGAATAGATCAGCGCTTGCGCAAGGAGCGCGCATGCGTCTGAATCAGGCCGAAGCGACGCTGTTCGCCGAGGTCAAGGGGCGCAGCCGCGATAGCAAACAGGCGATCGCCGACCTGTTCCATCAGGCCCGACAGGCCGCGCTTGACGGCAAGCCGATGCAGGCCGCGCTGCACTATGCCGTGCTGGCCCGCTTTATGCCGCGTAACCAGAATCTGCCGATGCGGGCGGCGCGCAGCTACCACAAGGCCGGCCGACCAGAAGATGCAGCGCGCTGGTATCTCGAGGCCGCCGAACGCTACGCAGAGATGCATCAGACGACGCAGGCGATCGCGACGCTGCGCCTCTATCGCGAGGTCGCGCCGGATGAACACAACGGGCCGCGCCGCATCTTCGAGCTGTGCCGGGAGAAAGGGTACACGGCCAGCGGCCTGTATGAGTTTCTCTCGCCCAAGGAGCAGGCCGCCCGCCGGCTGCGCGCCGATGACATGTTCGCCGCCTTCGACGACGTCACCTTCGAATCGGCGCTCGATGCGATGGGCAGTCGCAAGCTGCAGCCGGGCGACACGCTGACGCGCACCGGCGAGCCGGCCCGCGCGATGTTTATCATCGTGCATGGCCGCCTGGAGGGATTCCTGACGCTGAAAGAGGCTCGCACCCGGCTCGGCTATCTCGGCGATGGCGACATTTGCGGCGCAACCCCCTACTTCACCGGCGGCCGTCACGCATCCGAGGTCGTCGCTGTCGATCATACGACGCTGCTGGAGCTGCCGTACCAGACGCTCGACGAACTGCGCCGCCGCTCCGACGAATTCCGCCGCCAGCTCGACGGCCTCTACCGCAACCATATCCTGATCCAGCAGCTGGCACTGGCGCCGCTGTTCAGCAAGCTCGGCGCAAATACCCGCGCCCGCATCGCCCGCCATATGGAGCTGGTCTCGGTCGCGGCCGGCGAGGCGATCTTCCGCGAGGGGGATAACAGCTGCGATGTCTATCTGGTGCGCAGCGGCGCGGTGACGATCAACCTGAATATCAACGGCCAGGAGCGGCAGTTCAAGAGCGTGACAACCGGATCGCTGGTCGGCGAAATCAATGTCGCAACCAAGGGCAAGCGCTCGGCGACGGCACGCGCGATTGCCGACTGCCGGCTGGCGAAACTGGATGGCGAGCGCTATCAGCGGCTCTATCAGAAGTCCGAACCGCTGCAGGCGCTGCTGAAACAGCGCATCGCACGCCAGGTCAGGGAGACCGGCGAATTCATCCGCCAGCTGAATATCATCGACGGCGGCGACACCTGCGAGCTGCTGCTGCGCGAAATCTGGAGCGAGCCGGAGAGCGACTGACGCCCTGCTTGGTGGCTGTCGCCGCCCATGATAGCTTGTGCGGCCTGACAACCCACTGGAGCACTAATCACATGTTAAAAGTCCTAACCAAGCTGTTCGGCAGCCGTAATGACCGCCTGCTCAAGGAACTGTGGCCCATCGCCGACAAAATCAATGCGCTGGAGCCGGAGATGCAGGCGCTCAGCGATGAAGCGCTGGCCGCCAAAACGGACGATTTCCGCAAGCGTCTCGAACAGGGCGAGAGCGAGGATGATCTGCTGCCCGAAGCCTTCGCCGTCGTGCGCGAGGCCTCGACGCGCGTGCTCGGTCTGCGCCATTTCGACGTACAGCTGATCGGCGGCCTGATCCTGCATCAGGGCAAGATCGCCGAAATGAAAACCGGCGAGGGCAAGACGCTGACCGCGACGCTGGCGGTCTATCTCAATGCACTCTCCGGCAAGGGCGCGCATGTGGTAACGGTCAACGACTATCTGGCCCGCCGCGATGCCGAGTACATGGGCCAGCTCTACGGCTTCCTCGGCCTCTCCACTGGCGTCGTCGTGCACGGCATCAGTAATGACGAGCGTCGCGCCGCCTATGCGGCCGATATCACCTACGGCACCAATAACGAATTCGGCTTTGACTATCTGCGCGATAACATGGCCTTCTCACGCGAGGAGCTGGTCCAGCGCGGCCATCACTATGCGATCGTCGACGAGGTCGACTCGATCCTGATCGACGAGGCCCGCACCCCGCTGATCATCTCCGGTCCGGCCGAGCAAGCGACCGAGCTCTACAATCAGGCCGATGCGCTGATCAAGCAGCTCAACCCGGAGGATTACGAAAAGGACGAGAAGGATAAAGCCGTCTCCTATACCGAGATCGGCAACGATCATATCGAACAGCTGTTCCGCGAGGCCGGCCTGCTCAAGGAGGGCAATCTCTACGATCCGGAGAACGTCAACCTGATGCATGCGGCCACGCAGGCGCTGCGCGCCAACACGCTGTTCACGCGCGAAGTCGACTACATCGTGCGGGATGACGAGGTGATCATCATCGACGAGTTCACCGGCCGCATGATGCCGGGCCGACGCTACTCCGACGGTCAGCATCAGGCGCTAGAGGCCAAGGAGGGCATCACGGTACAGCCGGAAAACCAGACGCTGGCCTCGATCACATTCCAGAACTATTTCCGCATGTACGACAAGCTGGCCGGCATGACCGGTACGGCCGATACCGAGGCCGAGGAGTTCCAGAAAATCTACGATCTGGAGGTCGTCATAGTCCCGACCAACCGCGATATGATCCGCAAGGATCTGCCCGACCTGATCTACCGCGACGCCGAGGACAAATACGAGGCAATTATTCATGATATCGAGGCGGCGCATAAAACCGGCGCGCCGATTCTGGTCGGTACAACTTCGATCGAGAAATCCGAATATCTGTCTGCCCAGCTGAAGAAGCGCGGCATCAAACACGAGGTTCTCAACGCCAAGCATCACGAGCGTGAAGCCGAAATCGTCGCGCAGGCCGGCCGCAAGAACGCGGTCACGATCGCGACGAACATGGCCGGCCGTGGTACCGATATCATGCTGGGCGGCAATCCGGACATGCTGATTTCGCAGCTGCCGGCCAAACTCTCCGAAGCCGAGCGCGAAACCAAGGCCACGGAGATCCGCGCCACATGCGCAGCCGAGCATGACGAGGTCGTCAAGGCCGGCGGCCTGCATATCCTCGGTACCGAGCGGCATGAGTCCCGCCGTATCGATAATCAGCTGCGCGGCCGCTCCGGCCGTCAGGGCGACCCGGGCGTTACCCGCTTCTATCTGTCGCTCGAGGATGACCTGATGCGCATCTTCGGCGGTGAGAAGATGCAGGCAATGCTGACCAAGATGGGCTTCGAGAAGGGCGAGGCGATCGAGCATCCGTGGGTGACCAAGGCGATCGAGAACTCGCAGAAGAAGGTCGAGGGCCGCAACTTCGATATCCGCAAACAACTGCTGGAGTATGACGATGTCATGAACCAGCAGCGCGATGTGATCTATTCGCAGCGGCGCGAGCTGCTCGAGGCCGAGGATGTGCGCGACGTCATCGAGGATATGCAGTCCGACTACGCAACCCGCCTGGAGCATGAGTTCGTCGACGGCCATCCGGAAGAGTGGCAGCTCGACGAGCTGCGCGAGGCGCTGCGGGAGCGTCTGACGGTCGAGGCTGACCCTCAATCGTGGCTGGAGCGCGACGATGTCGAGAGCAGCGAGGATATGGGCCGGCAGATCTTCGAAGCGCTGAAGGCGCATATGGCAGCCAAGGAGGCGATGACCGGCTCCGAGCAGATACGCAATTTCGAGAAGTATCTGCTGCTGCAGATTCTCGACCACTACTGGAAAGAGCATCTGCTAGCGATGGATCACCTGCGCCAGAGCGTCGGTCTGCGCGGCTACGCCCAGAAGCAGCCGATTCAGGAGTACAAGCGCGAGTCATTCGAGCTGTTCGAGAGCATGCTCGGCCGCGTCCGCGAGGAGACGATGATCGCGCTGCACCGGGTGCAGGTCGAGACCGAAGAGCCGGCGCCGGTCATCGAGCAGCCGCAGCAGGAGAGCGCTGCTGTCACCTACAGCCACGGCGATGCAGCCGAGGAGCCGGCGGAGCCACAGCACACCTACAAGCGCGAGCAGCCGAAGGTCGGGCGTAACGATCCCTGCCCGTGCGGCTCCGGCAAGAAATACAAACAGTGCCACGGCCGACGCAACTGATCGCGCAGGCCAGAAGCAGAAACAAAAAGGGGATGCCGTTATTGGCATCCCCTTTTTGTTTGCTGACCTGTGACTTGGCCGTGCTGACGGCTTAACTCTCACGGCGCTTCATTAATGCAGCAGCATCGCCGTACCGCCAACGGCCAGCCCGAATAGCATCAGCCCGGCCAGCCATTCTGCGCCGCGACTGAATACGACCCAGGCGGCGATCATGCTGGCAATCATCACAGCGATATTGATTGCCGAGTCGCTAAGCCAGTACACGCCAAGAGCGCTGGCGATAAACTGTGGAGCCATCGCGCCGACTGCGGTCGTCAGCGCAATCGCTGAGAAGATAAATGCCCCCATGCGCTCGATCAGGGCGCTGTTGCGCTCCCGATCCGCGCGCCAGTAGGTCAGCGCGGCAAAGCCTGCAAAAAATACGATCCATGCCAGCGAAATAATTTCCGATCGGTGCATCCCTCTCCCCTTTCATGCTTTAAGCACAGCACTTCAAAAAGCGGCGCATTATTGAAATGAGGGGGCGAAATGCAAGCCCTGTTCAACACAAAAAAAGGGGGATGCCCAGCCATCCCCCCTCCTCTTCTTTCTTTTTGCAGCGGTTTGCCTAACGCAAACCTAGCGGGCGTTGATGCAGCCTGTTACGCAGCCTGATCGGCAGCGCCGTCCGCAGCAGCACCATCGGAGTCGTCGACGAACTGGGTCAGCTCGTCGACGATATCGCTGTCGGCAACCGCCTCGACCACCTCCTCGCCCTCCGGCTCGTTGGCCGCAGGCTTCGGCGCATTGCGCGCCGCCAGACCGGTACCGGCCGGCAGCAGGCGTCCGAGAATCACATTCTCTTTCAGCCCCATCAGCCAGTCGACCTTGCCGGCGAGCGCCGCCTCGGTAATCACACGCGTCGTCTCCTGGAACGACGCCGCCGAGATGAACGACTCGGTGCTCAGCGACGACTTCGTAATACCCAACAGAATCGGCTCGAATGTCGCAGGCGCCTTGCCCTCGGCCTCGAGTTTGCGATTGGCTTCCAGCACATGCTTGCGCACCGGCTGCTCGCCGGCGACGAAGTTGGACTGGCCCGGATCGATGATCTGCACCTTGCGCATCATCTGGCGGGCAATCACCTCGATATGCTTGTCGTTGATCTTCACGCCCTGCAGACGGTAGACCTCCTGGATCTCGTCGGTCAGGTAGTTGGCCAGCGCCTCGACGCCCAGCACCTTCAGGATGTCCTGCGGCGCCGGAGAGCCCTCCATCAGACGCTCGCCACGGCGAACGCGGTCGCCCTCCTGCACGAGGATCTGCGATCCCTTCGGAATCTGGTACTCTAGCTTCTCGGCACCGTCGGACGGCTCGACATAGACGCGACGCTTGCCACGGATGTCCTTGCCGAACGAGATCACGCCGTCTGCGCCGGCGATGAAGGCCAGGTTCTTCGGCTTGCGTGCCTCGAACAGCTCGACCACGCGCGGCAGACCACCGGTAATATCCTTGGTCTTGCCGGCTTCACGCGGAATACGGGCCAGTACGTCGCCGGCCTTCACTTCCGATGCGTCGTCGACATTCAGGATTGCGCCCGGCGACAGGAAGTAGCGGGCCGGCGTATTGGTACGCGACAGCACGATCGGATCGCCGTCCGGATCCTTCGGATCGACCAGCTGGATCTGCGGACGCAGCGCATCCTTGCGGGATGCATCCTGCTGCGTGACAACGCGGCTGGAGAGGCCTGTTACCTCATCCGACTGCTCGCGCATCGTAATGCCTTCTTCCAGATCAACGAAGCGGATGCGACCGTCGGTCTCGGCAATCAGCGGCATCGTATACGGATCCCACTCGGCCAGCTTCTCGCCCGCCTTGATCTCTGCTCCGTCGGCAACCAGCAGATGCGCGCCGTACGGAATGCGGTGGCGCTCCATCTCCTTGCCCTTGCCATCGGAGATGACCACTTCGGTATGGCGGTTGATAACAATCTCCGCACCGTGGGTATCGGTCACGGTGATCGCATCGGCCAGCTTGACCACGCCGCCGAACTTGGCTTCGATATGGGCCTGCTCGGCAGAACGCGAAGCGGTACCGCCGACATGGAACGTACGCATAGTCAGCTGGGTGCCCGGCTCGCCGATCGACTGGGCGGCGATCACGCCGACCGTCTCGCCGATGCTTACCGGCGTGCCGTGGCCGAGGTCGCGGCCGTAGCAGTTGGCGCAGACGCCGTCTTCCGATTCGCAGGTCAGCACCGAACGGATGCGCACGGTCTCGATGCCGGCCTCGTCGATCTTGTCGGCCAGCTCCTCGTTGACCATCGCGCCGGCCGGCGCAATCTCAACGCAAGCGCGATCATCCACCGCTGAAGATTGCTTGGTGTTGGAGGTTACCAGCGAC
>CAYSMR010000033.1:0-12513 GCA_964432195.1 uncultured Zetaproteobacteria bacterium
GAGCGGGTAATCCGAACGCTAATGGATATGTGGCATACGCGGGAACAATTCAGGGGTCGGAAACAGCGCCAGATCAGCTTGTTGCGATTCATCAACTACTACAATACTGTCAAACCCCACAAAGGCATAGATGATATGACACCGCAGGAAAAGCTCTTTGAGCATTTCTACGGACAACAAAAACTGTAAACAACACGATGATTTCTAACACATAAGGAGAGCGGGATGCCCAGTTTTGATATAGTCAGCGAGACCGATATGCAGGAGATGAGCAATGCGGTGAATCAGGTGATCAAGGAGATTACGACCCGTTACGATTTCAAGGGCAGCAAGGCGAGCATCGAGCTGGGCGAGGATACGATTACCGTGATCGGTGACGATATCAATAAGCTGAATACGGTCACCGAAATCCTGCGCGCCAAGCTGGTGCGCCGTAAACTCGAGCCCTCCTGTCTGGAGTATGATGATCCCGAGGATGCCAGTGGCGGAACCAAGCGCCAGCTGATCCGGATCAAGCAGGGGGTCAGCACCGAGCTGGCCAAACAGATCGTCAAGGCGATCAAGCAGGAGAAGATGAAGGTGCAGGCTGCGATTCAGGGCGATCAGGTGCGCGTAACTGGCAAGAAACGCGATGACCTGCAGGCCGTGATGGCGCTGGTGCGCGGCATGGATGTCGACCGGCCGCTCTCGTTCACCAATTTCAGGGACTAACGCAGGCGACGATTTCTGATCGTTTATTTGGGGTCGACATCGGCATAGATCGCGATGCCCTGCTGTTTGTCCTCGTAGACTTTCATCCAAACGTTCATGTTGTAGTTGGCGTCCGAGAGCATCGTGCGTTTGATGATCGCCTTGATGGTGTTCGTGCCGGTCTCTGTCGGTTCGAGCATCTGGCATAGTCCGGCAATCGAGTAGAATTCGGAATCCTCGTCCGATTCGTTGTCGAAGCTGAACTGGCAGTTTACGCCGCCATTGGCCAGTTTCTGATTGCTGGCCATGCGCAGCGCATCGACTTGAAAGTTGATGACGTCGCCGTTGAGCAGGGCCGGCGTGCGATTCAGAAGGATCACATCGGCCTTGTTTTTGATGATATTGAACAGATCGACATAGGTGCCGGTGATAATCGAGTCGAACTGGAAATCGGCGGCCCGTCATTCGAATGCGGCGATATTCAGCCGTACCAGCTCATCGGCGACTGCCTGCGTCGGCAGCAGGGCGGCGATGCAGAGCAGCAGGCCTGCACATCTGTATCTCTTCCTGCTCCGGTTGCTGCTCTGCCTCATATGGGAACCTCCATCTGCCATCTGCTGATCATTGGTCGGGAGCCTGTTGGCAAACAGGCGCAGTATAGAACGCAGTGTGACAAGCCGATGATAATGTGTCCGATAACGGCCCCTGAAACCGGTAATCAGTGCCTCGGAGAGGATTGGGTAGGCCTATGATATTCGGCTGCAGACACTGGCTGTTGACCGGGTTGACAGCGTATTTATCATGGCGAAACCGGATATGCGAAGTATGTCTGTAAAGGGTGCGTTACGATCTCTGTTTACTCCTCATTGATATTATTTGATTGCGACGGCACGCTGACCGATTCGCATCGGCTGATTGTTCAGGCGATGCAACAGGCGTTTGCATCAGCCGGCGCGCAGCCGCCTTCCGTTGGAGTGGTGCGGCGGGTGATCGGTTTGTCGCTGAGTCGCGCGATCGAGACCCTGCTGGACGAGGATCTGTTAGCGGATGCGGCGCTGCAACAGCGCATTGCCGCGGCTTATCGCGATCACTACCGCCGGGCCGAAACGCATGTCCGGCTCTTCCCGGATGTGCGCGTCACTCTGGAGGCGCTACGCGAGCGAGGTTACTGGCTGGGTGTGGTTACCGGTAAATCGCGGCCGGGGCTGTTGCGCGTGCTGGAGGCATTTGAGCTGGACGAGCTGTTTTATGTCTGGCGCACGGCCGATTGCACGCACTCGAAGCCGCATCCGGCGATGGTGCAGGAGTGCATGCAGGAGCTTGGTGTGGCGCCGGCACGCACCTGCGTGGTCGGCGATGCCGTCTTTGATGTGCAGATGTCGCAGGCTGCCGGCGTACGCGCGCTGGGCGTCTCATTCGGCGTGGCCGACCGCGATGCGCTGTTGCAGGCCGGCGCGGAGGCGGTTGTCGATGATTTTGCCGCGTTACTGGCGCATTTTCCGCCCTTGCCAGAGCGGCTGCTATAATTCACGATAGCAAGCGCAGGCAGGCCTCTGCGATCGGTTGCATGCTGCGGCGTGCTGCTGCGTCAACAAGGGAGAAGATCATGTCCAAAGCCATAGGTAAAACCGTGCGTTACACGCTGATTGTGATCGCGCTGCTGATTGCGGGGCTGCTGGCCGCGCCGTTTTTTATTGATGTTAATGTGTACAAGCAGAAGATCGAGCAAACCGTCGAGGATGCGACCGGCCGCAAGCTTACGATCGGCGACATGCAGGCGACGCTGTTTCCGTCGATCGGCATCGAGCTGGACAATGTGCATCTGGCCAATCGCCCCGGGTTTGCCGAGCGGGATTTTCTCAGCGTCAAGCGTCTGCATGTGAAGCTGGCGCTGATGCCACTGCTCTCCAGGGAGGTGGAGATCCAGCACTTCGAGATTGATACGCCGGTCGTCTATCTGGAACGGCGTGCCAACGGCGAAACCAACTGGAGCGATCTGGTGGGGTCTCCGGCGGCAGGCGAAAGCAGCCGGCCGGCGGGGGGCGGCGGCGAGGGTGGCCATGAAGCATTCTCACCTGCAGCGCCAGCGCTGGCGGCCGAATCGCTGAACCTGAATGATGGCAAGATTACCTGGGTGGATGGCAAGGCGAAGCCGGTTGTGCTCTCCGACCTGGATGTGGCGCTCAATGATGTGCAGCTGGTGCGGCCGGTATCGGTACATCTGTCCGGGAAACTCTCCGGCAATGCATTTGAACTGGAGGCCAATGTCGGTCCGCTCGGCGATCTGGCCCGGCTCGATCCGGTCTCGCTGCCGGTGCAGGGGCATATCAAAACCGGCAAGATCAGCCTGCAGCCGTTGCGCAGCATGATCAGCGGCTGGCCGTCTCAGCTGGGCGATATCGGACAGGCCTCTGTCAGTATTTCGGCTCAGGTCGAGCAGCGACCGGGCGGTATTCGTCTGGCCGAGGGCGATGTGCAGCTGGATGCGGCGCATGATCTTGGGCTGGGCTGGAAGGTCGAGATGTCGAAGGCGAACCAGCTGAAAATCAGTCGTGCCGCGCTGGCCGTCGATGGCAAGAGCCTGATCGATGCGAGGGGCGAAGTGCGCCATCTGGATGCGGATCCGAGCTTTCAGCTGCGTATCGACAGTCAGCCGATCGAGCGCAGCTGGCTGACGACGTTCCTGCCCGGTCTGAAGCGCATGTACGCTGGCCACCCGGCGCCGTGGCGGCAGATCCGGATCAATGCATCGCTCTCCGGCAACAGCAATCGCCTGAAAATCGGCGACCTGCAGCTGGCGCTGGATGATGATCTGCTGCGTACGACCGGCACGGTCCTCTTTAACGGGCCGGATCTCCGGCTGAACATGTCGGCCGGCGCGCTGCATCTGGATCCGTGGCTGCCGCAGGGCGACCTGGAGCAGCAGCAAGCCACGTTGTCGCTGATCGGCGATGCGATCGCCGCAGCCGATATCTCCGCCGAGCCGGATCTGCGTTTTCTCAAGAGCTGGATCGTCAGCGCCCGCCTGCAGGTCGGTACACTGTTTATGCGCGGTCTGGAGATGCAGCGCTTCTCGGCGACGATCAACGGCTCCGGCAGTCGCTTCGATCTGAGTCCGCTCAGCTTCCGGCTGGCCGGTGGCTCGGTGACTGAAAAAGCGAGCCTGAACGTGGCCGCGTTCCCGGCCCGCTGGAAGGAGTCGGTCCATATCAGTGGCGTGCAGGCTGCGCCGCTGCTCAAGGCGCTGGCCGGCACCGATATGCTCAGCGGTACCATGGCGATGGATACCAGTCTGCGTGCTACCGGTCTGACCGGAGCGGCGGTCAGCACGCTGAACGGGCATGGCAAGGTGCTGTTTCGCGACGGCAAGCTCAAGGGCTTCGATATTGCCGGCGCGATTCGCAAATTTACCAATCCGGCCGCCTATAAGCAGGGGCCGAAGGAGACAGATTTCGCCCAACTCTCCGGCAGTTTCAAAATCATCAACGGCATTGTTGATAACCGGGACCTGTTTCTGGCTTCGCCGCTATTGCGCGTGACCGGTCAGGGAGCGGTCAACCTAGTGAGCAAAACGATGGATTATCATGTCAAGCCGCGCGTGGTTGGCACGCTGAAGGGGCAGGGTGGTTCAATGCTGCGCAAGGGACTGACGATACCGCTGCGCATCACCGGCTCGTTTGATGATCCGAAAGTGCGACCGGAGATCAATGCGCGCACGCTGATCGACAATGCGCCGGCGCTGCTCAATAAGGGGCAGGGCGGCGCGCTTGGCAAGATACTGGGCGGCGGCAAGCAGGACGCATCACCGGCCGGCAAGCAACAGACACCGGCCGAGCCACCGGCCAAACAGCTGCTGAAGGAGCTGGGCGGCATGATTCCGGGCTTCTGATGTCGGCGGATTCACTGCAAGGGAGCGGATATGCACCGCTTTGAACAGCTGCGGTTGCATCCGGAGCGTCCCCAGATCCGGCAGATCCGGCGCGCAGCCGATCTGGTGCGGCAGGGGCTGTTTGTCGCCGTGCCGACCGATACGAGCTATGTGCTGATGTGCCGGCCGCAGGCCACTGACGCGATTGCCGATATCCTGCAGCTGCGCCGGCTCGATGCATCGCATCTGTGGGCCGTGGTCTGCGCCGATCTGTCGCAGGCGGCGACCTGTGTGAGAATCGACAATCAGGCCCACCGGATTCTGAAACGCTGTCTGCCCGGGCCGTATACGTTTATTCTGCCGGCCAGCTCGATGCTGCCGCGCCGGATGTTCGGCAAGCGCCGCGATGTCGGCGTGCGCATGCCAGATCATCCGGTCTGCCGCATGTTGCTGGAGGAGTGCGGCGAGGTGCTGATCTGTACGACGTTGCAGTTCCCCGGCGAGGAGTTGCCGGCCTTCGATCCGGATGAGTTTGTGCCGCGCCTTCGCCACCTCTCCTGCGCGGTGCTCGATGCCGGCTGGGGCGGCATGGTGCCGACGACCGTGATCGATCTGTGCGAGGATGAGCCGGTACTGTTGCGCGCCGGCGCGGGCGAGTGGCCGGCATAGGCGTTACCTTGCACGAAACCTGCTGACGAACGATACGCAAATGGCTATCTTGTGCGGCCTGAATCATGATGCGCCGGCATACAACCGGGAGGGTGGGGATGAAGAAGTTTTTTGAACAACTGTTGTGGAATTCGCGTTATCTGACCTTGATGGCGGTCTGGTCCTGTATTGTCGGTATGGCGCTGCTGTTTACGCTGTCGGCGATCGATATGGGCAAGCTGCTGATCGAGTTTATCGACGTCTATATCTTCGGCCATGACATTCCCGGCTTCCATACTGCCGTTGTCAGTCATGTGATTACCGCTGTCGATGATTTCCTGCTGGCCATGGTGCTGCTGATCTTCGGTCTTGGCGTTTATGAGCTGCATATCGATTCGCTGGAGTGCGCCCGCGACAATCCGGCGGCCGGCAAGCTGCTGCAGATCGAGAGTCTGGATGATCTGAAGGATCGTCTCGGCAAGGTGATCCTGATGATTTTGATTGTGGCGTTCTTCAAGAATGTGCTGCATGTGACCTTCGATGATCCGCTGAATATTCTCTATATGGGCGCGGGTATCTTCCTAGTTTCGCTTGCGCTCTATTTCGGCCACAAGGCGGGCGGCGACCATTAAGGAGGTTACACAACATTGCAGGAGAGCAATGTTGCACGCATTGCGCCCGAAGGGGGGCCATGCACGGATGCATGGAATGAAATCAATCACTTGCGTGTTTGATTGGCAGGCCGTCCATGGCCTGCGCGGAAGTGCCGAATTAATCAGCGCTTCCCTAAGGTTCGGGTGTTGCTGCACCTGAACAGGCTATGTGATGAATAAACGCACCGTTGAACAGCGCGCCCTCGATGTCGGCCTGTTTGCTGCGACGATTGTCGCGGTGACGCTGCCGTTTATCGATGAGCGACCGGAGTGGGTGCTGATGGCGGCCTTGGTCGGCTTTGTGTTGATGTTTTTTGCGCGCTGGTGGATTGCAGACAACCGCAATGCGTGGATGCGGGCGAACTGGCTGGATCTGGTTGTGATTGTGCTGCTCTCATTGCCGGTGCTGCGTATGCTGATGGCGTTGCGGCTGGCGCATCTGCTGCCGGCACTGCGTATCGGCGCGCTGGTGCGGGCCAACAAGGACCGCCTGATCCGTATGGTATTGATTTCCGGCGACAGTCTGCCGGCCGCGATGGCGATGGTGTTCGGACTGGTATTTATTTTCGGTACGACGACGTTTCTGCTGGAGCATGCTCACAATCCGCAGTTCGGCGCGCTGCCTGATGGCCTCTGGTGGGCGTTTGTGACGCTGACGACGGTCGGTTACGGGGATGTCGTGCCGATCACGCCGGCCGGCCGCGTCGTCGCTGTGATCACGATGGTGGTCGGCATTGTTGTCTATTCGCTGGTCGTGGCCAATTTGACCGTATTCCTGGAGGAGTATGCCCACAAACAGGCGCTGCTCAAACAGCCGCAGCCCGAAAGTGCGGGTCAGCAGTCGTCCGGGAGTTCGGCCGACAAGCAGAAGGCAGACAAGCCCGGGAAAACACCGGACGCGAATTAAGCGCTGATATACTCGGTCAGGCGGGCGATCAGCGCCTCTTTTTCATCCAGCATCAGCGCGACCATGTCGCGCAGTGATACGATGCCGATAAAGCGTTCGCCGTCGAATACAGTCAGATGACGACAGCGCTGATCCTTCATCAGCTCCAGGCAGCGGGCTACTGTTTCATCCGGATGCACGCGTAGCAGAGTTGGGCGGATGACTTCGCCGACCGTGATCCGGGCCGGATCCAGCCCTTCGCCAACGACGTACATCATCAGATCCCGCTCGGTGAATATACCTGTGATGCCGTAAGCACCGGTGATGATCAGTGAGCCGATATGGTGTTCAGCCATCTGCCGCGCTGCATCCTGAGCCGTGCCCTGTTCGTCAATGGTGGCGACGTTGTGCTGGATCTACGATCGGATATTCATAAACAGCTCCTTGTCGCAGTTGGTCCGGCTCCGGCCGGCTGATCTTACAGGCAGGGGCTCTTCATAGCGCGCGATATTTCCGCTGCAGCGTTGATTATATCCGCTTTCCCCGATTTTTCGGGCCTCGCATAATCTGCTTAGCCGGAAGCGTTGGATTGATCAGCGTCCCGGTTAAGAAATCTTCCGTAAAGGGGGCGTATAAATGAAACGGAGTCAGGTCATAAAACAATCAGTGTTGGGATTGATGCTGCTATTGAGCCTGCCGTTGTCGGCCTAGGCCGGGCAGCAGCAGCGCGGCATGCTGACTGGCGCAGCAGTCGGAGCGACAGTCGGGGGGGGGGTGATCGGGTCCGGTCAACATGAGACCGCCCAAGGAGCGGTGATTGGCGCGATGTTCGGTGCAATCGCGGGGCTGATGCTCAGCGATGCGCAGCCTACATATGTTCGCCACAGCTATCCGCAACCTTCCTGGCAGCGGCGCGGCCACGATGATGATTACGCGCTGCGCCGGCACGATTGTCGCGACCGTCATCACGATCGTTATCACCGTCACAATGACAGCCCATTTGCGTCGGCATATGAGCGGGATGCAGCGCGCCGGGCCCATATGCCTCTCGAATATCGAGAACACTATCGCGATCATTATGGCAGTCGCGGGGCTTATCGCGATTACTATGCCTGGGCCGAGTGACTGTTTGTGGTTGATGGACAGTTGACTTGCGAAGGAGATGAATCATGGAAACAGCAAGAGCCAGAAGAATTGCAGACAGTTTTGCCTATGGCGTCGCGCTGAGCGTTCGTCAGGTCCGGTGCGGACTGCTGGTACAGCATCGGCATGGCAGTCGCTATTTTTCCCGGGAGTCCTGTTTTCGGGCCTATCTGTTTTCGCTGGCCGGCCTGCCGCAGCGCCAGTCTCCGAACAGGGGATGCGGCCAGGGCGTTACCTTAGCGAGTGAACAGAGGCTGACGGAGTCTGTTATTATGCCATAGAGCAAAATCCATTGCTCTGTTTGTTTTTACTATCTAGCACCCCGGAGCAATACCCATTGCTCCGGGGTGCTTGCTTGGCTAGCGTGCCGGGTTCTTAAAACAGCGGCTCCGGCCGGGCTTAATTGCGGTCGCTGCTGATTCTTGAATCTGGGGTATATCATGCTCGAAACCATGCGTAATCAGGCGCAGTCTTGGCTGGCCAAGGTGATTCTGACCGGCATCGCGCTGTCATTCGTATTATGGGGCGTCGGCGACTACTTCTTCGGTGGCGGCGCAGAACCTGTGGCGACGATCAACGGCAAGCCGATCGGAAATACGGAGTTTTATCGGGCCTACGAGCGCCAGCTCAATGCCTACCGCGCGATGCTCGGCAAACAGTTTTCCAAGGATCTGGTGAATTCGCTGAATGTCAAAGAGAATACCCTGCAGACGATCATCAACCGCCGTATCATGCTCGATGTTGCTCAGCAGCTCGGGCTGGCCGCGCCGGAACCGGTACTGCTGGTGACCGTACGCGCCAATCCGGCCTTCCAGTCGGCCGGCACATTCGATCCCAAGCGCTACCAGGTCCTGACCCGCAACATGGGCTTCGGTTCAGCTCAGGATTATGAGAATGACCTGCGCCTGAATATCATGATCGACGCGCTGCAGAAGGCGATCACCGATTCGGCGCTGGTCAGTGAGTCCGAGATTCGCGAGCGCTTCAACCATGACTACGAGCAGCGCGTACTGGCTGCGATCGTTGTCGATCCGGCCACCCAGATGAACAAGATCACGATCAGCGACGAGCAGGCCAAAGTCTGGTACGAGGCACACAAAAGCAATTATCAGTCGCCGCTGAAGATTCGCATCAATGCCGTGGAGATCAATCCGCGCGCGTTGGCGCAGGAGATGAGCGTCGATGAGAGCGAGATTCGCGCTGCCTATGAGAGTCGCAAGGCTGAATTCGCCGAGCCGGAGCAGCGCCGCGCCCGTCATATCCTGATCAAGGTGGCGGCAGGCGCATCCGAAGGGGCGTATGCTGCGGCGCGCAAGAAGATCGAGGCGGCGCTGGAGCGGATCAAGGCAGGCGAGGATTTCGCCAGCGTGGCCAGGGAACTGTCTGAAGATGCTGCTACGGCAGCGAAGGGCGGCGAGCTGGCCTGGTTCAAGGCGGGCGCGATGGCTCCGGCCTTCGATCAGGCTGTGTTTTCGATGGATAAGGGCGCGCTCAGCGATATTATCGAAACGCAGCAGGGCTTCCATCTGATCAAACTGGAGGATGTGCGTCCGGCTCATCAGCGGCCCTATGAAGAGGTGAAGGTGCAGCTGAAGGCTGAGCTGCTGCAGGCGCGCGCCAATGATGAGGCCTACAAACTGTCACAGGATCTCGATGATGCGCTGGGCATGGAGGACTCGTTCAAGGCCGCCGCCGCATCGCTGGATCTGAAAATGTTCAGCTCCGATCTGGTCAGCGCTTCCGATGCCGAAGTTACGCCGATTCTGAGCGATCCGGAGATTCGCGCCAAAGCCTTTGCGACGCTGCCCGGTCAGCCGGTGGAGATTGTCGAGACCAATGACGGCCGCTTTGTCGCGTTTGAGGTGGCTGAGCGTCAGGAGCCGGACGTGCTGCCGTTCGAGCAGGTGGTTGCCAGGGTCAAAGCCGATGCCAAGCTGGATGCGGCCAATGCCAAAGCGCGCGAACTGGCAGATACGATTCGCGCCAGCACAGACAAGACGCTGGACGAGCTGGCCCAGCAGCATGGTCAGGCCAAATATATCTCTAAGCCGGTGCGCAGCAGCGGCGTCGGCGATCAGGCTTCATGGCTGAACCGTGCGATTCTGGATCGGGCGTTCACGACGCCGGCCGGTGCATGGCTGAACGAGTCGATCAGTGTGCCGCAGGGTTATGCGGCTGTACGCGTCGAGAAGACGATTGCGCCGTCGGACGAGGAGTTCGCCAAACAGCGGGCTATCGTTGCCCGTCAGGTAGCTGAGTCCAAGGGCGCAGTGCGCTTTGCGCGCTGGATGGCTTCGGTGCGCGACAGCTACGAGATTGACATCAACGAGCAGGAGCTGGCTCGCTTCTGAGCGACTGTCACTCATCGAGTTGAATCAGTCGAATTGAATATCCAGGCCCTGCCTGTGCGGCGGGGCCTTTTTTATGTCGCGGGGATGTGTGCGCGAATGGCTGTGATGAGCCCCGGATCGGCCTGCCCGCCTACCGGCAGCAGCCACAGCGGGCGATCAGCCGGCCATCGCGGCAGCAGTTTGACCGCATCCTTGGCGGTGACCGCGATATGTTCATGCAGCTGCAGGATGCCGTGTAGGTCGCTGTCGCTAAAGCGGTGGTGATCCGGAAATGATGTGGCGCCGGCCAGCGTCAGGCCGACGGCCTGCAGATCGTTGAAGAAGCGTTCGGGGCGGCCGATCGCCGTGACAGCGTGGACGCAATCCGGGGCAGACTCGCGCACGCCGTTCGCATCGATCAGCGCGCCGGCATTGCGCTGCCAGCGCCATTCGGCGCGCGCGCCCAGCGGACTGCACTCTGCCAGTTCAGTATCGGAGCCGGTACGCACGATGATATCGGCGCGATCAAGGGCGCTGAGCGGTTCGCGCAGCGGGCCGGCCGGAATCAGATGGCCATTGCCGACCCCTTCGGCCGGCACCAGCACGATATCGCAACAGCGCGCCAGATGCCGGTACTGGAAGCCGTCATCGAGAATAATTAGGTCGCCGTGTGTTGCCGCCAGCCGGCTGCCGGCGATCCGGTCTGCCGCGGCAATGACCGGGCATACCGCCTGCGCGGCCATCATTTTCGCCTCATCACCAACTGCAGCGGCGCTGTCTTCTGCCCGGACAAGGCGCGCCGCGTGCCTGCTGCCGCCATCACCCCGGCACAGGATCACCGGACTGCGGCCGTCCGACTGCAGCGCCTTGGCGAGCCAGAGCACGAACGGCGTCTTGCCGCTGCCGCCGGCAGTGATATTGCCGACGGAGATCAGCGGCAGCGGCGGTTCTGCGGGATGTGCGGCGCGGTGTTGCTGATGCAGCCGGCTGAGTATGGCGTAGAGCGGTTCGATGCAGCGCAGCAGCAGCGGCGGTGAGGCACGGCGCCACCAGATGCGTTCGATGCGCCGGTGCAGCTGCTTCACGAGTCCTTTGCTTCCGGCAGCCATGGCGCGATCGCATCGAGCATGTGGGCCAGCACATCGCCGCGCTGCTGCATAAACAGTGCTGCGTGCGCATGCAGGTTGCGGAGTTCATCCGGCCGCTCCAGCAGTCGCGACACGGCCGCCTCCAGCTCCGCATCGTCGCGGCAGACAATCGCAGCCTCCGCCTGTTGCATTTGCTGCATGATATCGCGAAAGTTCTGCACATGCGGGCCGGTGATGACGCCGCGGCCGCAGACAGCCGCCTCCAGCGGATTATGGCCGCCGATATCGGCCAGACTGCCTGCAATGAACACGACATCGGCAATGGCGTAGAGGCCGGCCAGCACGCCCATCGCATCGATCAGCACGACATCGCAATTGTTGCCGGTCGCATCGTTGGCGGCAGACCAGCGCGTCAGCCGGTAGCCGCGCTCGCGGATCATCGCAGCCACCTGATCGAAGCGTTCGGGATGGCGTGGTACGATCAGCGTCAGCAATTCCGGACAGGTCGCTCGCCAGACCGGCAGCACGGCCAGCAGCCGCTCATCCTCGCCAGCATGGGTGCTGGCGATCAGCAGGATCGGACGCCCGGCGCTAAGATCGACGCGGGCTCGCAGCGCTGTGCAATCGACCTGCGGCGCGGTGACGGCGTATTTCAGATTGCCGGCGCTCTGAACCCGCTCCGGTGTAATGCCGATCGCAATCAGTCGCTCGGCATCGGTGTAGCTCTGGGCCAGAAACAGCGATACCGGCGCAAGCCAGCGCTGCCACAGTCGGCGAGTCGCGTGATAGCGCGGAAATGAACGGTCGGAGATGCGCGTATTGATGCCGATTACCGGCACGCCCTGCGCTTTGCAGGCCGACAGCATGCCGGGCCAGAATTCGGTCTCGGCCAGCAGCAGCAGGGCCGGCTGCAGGGCGCGGATCATCCGAGCCATCGTGCCGGGCAGATCCCACGGCAGGTAGGCCAGCGAGATACGCGTCCCCAGCAGCCGCTCGGCGTGGGCATAGCCGGTAGCCGTGACGACGCTCAGATGAACCGCGTGGCCCTGCTCAAGCAGGGCGCGGATCAGCGGCGCGACCGAGCCGACCTCGCCGACCGAGCAGGCGTGTAACCAGATGCAGCCGGGCCGGGGGCGGGGTAGATCCAGCGTCAGATGTTGTCGCCATTTGACAGCAGCATGATGCATGGCCGTATTCGAACAGGAAG
>CAYSMR010000034.1:0-12509 GCA_964432195.1 uncultured Zetaproteobacteria bacterium
CGGGTAACCCGCGTTCGCCAAGTCGCCACTGATATCTATTCGATCTGAAACGGGAGGCTTCGGCCTCCCGTTTTTTTTTGCGCCCGATTGTGAAAAGTGCTTGTGTCATAGCGTTGGTTGCGCGCATTATTGCGCGTTGTGCGAGGTGAGCTATGACAAACTGTTCTGCATGCGGCGCTCAAACGCCGGATAACAAAAAGATATGTAGGCCCTGTATTCAGGCGAAGATCCGGGGTACATGGCAGAAACAGATGCGCATTTACGGCATTGTTGCGGCGCTGGGCGCGATACTGTTGCTTTATGATATCGCCGAGGTGCGCGCACTGCCGCATGACGCTGCCGGCATTCCGCTCTATCTGATGGGTGGTGCCGCGCTGGGGGGGGTGGCCGTGCTCGGCGGTCTGTTCGGGCTGGTTCTGGCGCTGTTTTTTCATTACTGGCACAGAAAAAAGACCGTTTAGGGATGCGCTGATTTATTGCCATCCTGGCAAAAAATCAGTCCGTCAGGCAAAAGCGCGGTTTTGCCATCGCTTACAAATCAGGCGCTTACGCGTCTGATTTGGCAGGCCGCCCATGGCCTGCGCGGAAGCGCCGAATTAATCAGCGCTTCCTTGGTCAACCCGTTCCGCGGCCCCTCCGCCGTGTTGCGTGTGCATCTGCATGTGCGCCTTGTTGCATTCTGACGCGTAGCGTCTATGCTTCGCCCGGTTGAAAAGTGAGCTGCGGCTCGCTTTTTTTGTTTTTTTAAGGTGGTCAGGGCTTTGGAATCTGTTATTGAATCACTGCTGCAGCCGATTGCCGATGAGATGGGCGTGGATGTACTGAAGGTTAGTCTGGGTGGTGGCGGTCACAGCCAGCTTCTCAGGGTGGTTGTCGATCGCACCGGCGGCATCGATTCGGACGGGCTGGAGCGTATCAGTCGGGCGCTGGCGCTGCAGCTGGATGCCGAGGATCTGATCGCCGGCGCATTCCGGCTTGAGGTAACTTCGCCGGGTTTGGACTGGCCATTGGAGCGGGCGGCTGATTTTGAGCGTCATTGCGATGAATGGATCAAGGTGCACTTTATCGACGGTACCAGCCAGGAGGGCCGAAACCTTGGTCCGGTCGAGCCGGAAGCAGTCGAGTCGGAAGCGGATGACGCGAATGCGCCCCTCTGTTTCGGCCTGCGTATCGAGGCGCAGAAGAGCAGGGATAATCGCGAGATCGTCGTCAATATGGCGGAGGTCAGCAAGGTCGTGCGGGCGATCAACTGGAAGGATATCTCCCGCAAACGCAGGCAGTAACTGCTGTCTGGAAAGAGACGGTCGCGTCCGCATGCGGGCAGGACAAAGAACTGGATGGGGTTGACGCCTCATCACAAGCAACAATCGGAGTAGTGAGAATGCAGTCATGAATGTAGAGATGTTACAGGTAGCCGACGCGGTAGCGCGTGAAAAATCGGTCGAGCGCGAACTGGTGCTCGAGGCGATGGAGCAGGCGCTGAAAACAGCGGCGCGCAGAACC
The DNA here is from genome assembly GCA_964432195.1 of uncultured Zetaproteobacteria bacterium. Classification (GTDB taxonomy): domain Bacteria; phylum Pseudomonadota; class Zetaproteobacteria; order Mariprofundales; family Mariprofundaceae; genus Mariprofundus. The sequence continues at coordinate 1,504 of CAYSMR010000034.1, forward strand.
TATCCGGGCAAGAATGTTGTGGCCGAAATCGATCGCGATACAGGTGAAATTCGTCTGTATCATGTGCGTACGGTTGTTGATGAGGTCGAGGATGAGCTCAATGAGCTGACGCTGGAACAGGGGCGTGAGCTGGATGCCGATGCCGAAATCGGCAGTGAATTCCGTGAGTCGCTGCCGCCGATTACGCTCGGTCGCATTGAGGCGCAGACCGCCAAGCAGGTGATCAATCAGAAGATTCGCGAGGCCGAGCGCGAGCGCGTGATCGTCGAGTATGAACCGCGCGTCGGCGAGCTGATTACCGGTATCGTCAAGCGCGTGGAGCGCGGCAATGTCTACGTTGATCTGGGTCGCGGCGAGGCGGTGATGTACCGCGAGGATCTGCTGCCGCGTGAGACCTTCCGTCAGGGCGACCGCGTCCGCGTCTATCTGCGTGAAGTGCGCAATCAGTCAAAGGGGCCGCTGGTGTTCGTTTCCCGTTCGGATGCAGGCATGGTGTTGCGGCTGTTTGAGCAGGAGGTGCCAGAGATTCAGGATGGCACGGTCTCGATTCAGGCGATTGCTCGCGATCCGGGCTCACGCAGCAAGATTGCCGTGATCTCGACCGATCCGGCCGTGGATCCGGTTGGCGCCTGCGTCGGCATGCGCGGTGCGCGTGTGCAGGCCGTGGTCAACGAGTTGCATGGCGAGAAGATCGACATTATCGAATGGACCGATGATCCGGCGACGTTTGTGATTAATGCGCTGGCTCCGGCCGAAATCGAGCGTGTGCTTGTGGACGAGGCGACGAATACGATCGAGGTGGCGGTCTCCGAAGAGAACCTGGCCATTGCGATCGGACGTCGCGGCCAGAATGTGCGTTTGGCATCCGAGCTGTCGGGCTGGAATATCGAGTTGATGAGCACAGGTGAGGAGAAAGAGCGCCGCCATGAAGAGGTGGCCAAGGCCAAGGCGATCTTCCAGGAAGGGCTCGATGTCGATGAGGATTTCGCAGCCGTGCTGGTGGGTGAGGGCTTCTACAGCATGGAAGAGCTGGCCTATTGCGATGTGGCCGATATTGCCGCAATTGAGGGGCTAGATGCCGAACTGGCGACCGAACTGCAGAACCGCGCCCGCAACACCTTGCTGGATCAGGCGTTGCAGCAGAACAGTGAGGCTGCAGGCGAGGCGGCGATGACGCTGCTCGATCTGGAAGGTATGACGCGTGAAATCGCCGAGCAGCTGGCCGCTCGCGATATGGTCAGTGTTGATGCGCTGGCCGATGCGTCGATCGACGAGATTGAGGATATCGAGGGGCTGAGCCGCGATCAGGCCGAGGCGCTGATTATCGCGGCCCGCGAAGCTGCCGGCTGGTTTGACTGATAAAACGCAGGCCGGCGCGCCGATGCGGCGTTGCATGATCTGCCGGGCTTCATTGTGCCGGCAGTCGATGCTGCGACTGGTCGTCGATGATGACGGCGAGATATGGCCGGACCTGCTGCAACAGGCTCCGGGTCGGGGTATCTATCACTGTCTCGACGAGCATTGCTTACAGCGCACGAATGACAAGCGTCTGCAGTCGCTAAAGGCAAAGTTCCGGGTTGCGCTGCCGCAGTGGGCGCGCCTTCGCGAGCGAATTGCCGGCGCGCTGCAGCAGCAGCTGACGCGGATGTTTGCGCGTCATTGCGCCACGGCGGCGATAGGCAGGGATGCGGTAATGCACCGTCTGTGGAATAATGCGCCCCTGCTGCTGTTGCGGGCGCAGGATGCCGGCGATGCGCTGGTGCGTCAGACTGACGATGGCGTGAAGCGGCGGATGCAGGCAGGGCTCGAAGCGAGGCTGTGCATTGTGCCGTCGCGACAGTGGCTGGGCGAGATGTGTGGCCGCAACGATGTGGCGATTGTCGCCGTTGAGGCTACAGGAGCGGTGGCTGCGCAAGTCAGCAGGCTGGAGAGATATTGTGTCTGGGTGGATCGAATCAACCGGGGCAAGTAGGCAGCAGAAAGAAAACAGGCAGAACGATGATAGTGCGGGCGACCGTGTATCAATCAAAGGTATCAGGGTAATTAGAACAGATGGCAAAACGTATTCTAGATTTGGCGAAAGAACTGGGCGTAGAGGCGGCTGAAATTCAGCGCGTTGCGGTGCGTTGCAATGTGGCGGTGAGCGGTCCGACCAGCACGCTGGATGCCGATGACCAGAAGAAGATTCGGGACGCACTGAAATCCGCTGCGGGTGCCGGCGCCAAAAAGAGCGGCGGCAAGACGCTGACACTGAACCGGCCGATGCTGGCCGGGCAAGCGCGCAGTGGCGGTCAGGTCGAGGGACGCGGCCGCACGGTTGAAGTGGCTGTGCGCCGTCGCCATGTTGCCAAAAAGCCCGCGCCTGCGCCGATTCAGAAACGTGAGGAAGCGCCGGCAGCAAAACCGGCTGTGAAGGCTGCGCGCCCGGCAACTCCGGCCCAGCGCGCCGCTGCCGCCATTGAGAAGAAAAAATCCGATGCTGCACAGGCTGCGCGCGAGAAGGCTGCTGCAGCTGCCGCCAGGGCTGTCGCGAAACCGGCCCCCGCTGCTGCGCCGAGCGCACCGACAACTACGCTGAAAGCACCGGTGAAAAAGCCGGGTGAAGTGGCCAGACGCGCCGCCGCGGCTGTTGCTGCCAAGCAGAGCGCAGCCCGACAGGCAGAGGCTGCTGCGAAACCGGCTGCGCAGCCGCAGCAGGGACGGCCACAACCGCGCAGCGGCGGGCAGGTCGCAGGTCGTCCGGCCGCTCAGCATGGGGCAGGCAGAACTGCTACTGCGCGTCCAGGCGCAGGCCGCCCTGTTGCAAACCGTCCTGCCGGCGGACGTCCATCCGCTCGTCCGGGCCAGGGCGCCGGTCAGGCAACCCACAAGGGGCCGCGCACGACGATTCGTCGCGGTTTGACGCCAGCCCAGATTGCGGCGATGAAAGCGCCGAAGTCCACAGTCAAGCAGCTGGAGCAGAAGATTTCCGAAGATCGCGCGGCGCAGCGACGCAGCGCCAATCGGGGGCAGCGGCCGGACAGCCGTCCGGGTGGCGCCGCAGGCCAGCAGGGCACGCGTCGCTCACCATCGGTTGCAGTTGCTCCGGGCGCCGGCGCGCCGCCGGCGCCGACTGGCGCACAGCCGCGTCGTCGCGGCCCGGGCGGGGCACGTCCGCAGCGGCGTCTGTCACCGGCCGAAAAGGCAGCCCGTCGCGCCTATGCGGCCAAGCGCCATGAGATTCTGTCCCCGGAAGAGGAAGAGCGGCAGGCCAGGCTGGCCCGCGGCGGCGGTCATCGTCGCGGCCATCGCATGATTACCAAGGACGATGATGCTTTTGTCGTGCGTACTGTCGAGTATACCGATCCGATTCTGGTTTCCGAACTGGCCAGCCGCATGGCGATCAAGAGCGCCGAGGTGGTCAAGAAACTGTTTGAAATGGGCACGCCGACGACGGTTAATGAGGCGATCGACGGCGATACCGCCGCGCTGATTATCGAGGAGTTTGGTCATAAGCCGAAATTGATCAATGCAGCCGCAGTTGAAGATGTGCTGGTTGAGGATGTCTCAGAAGATGACGAGGCCGATCTGGAGCCGCGTCCGCCGGTTGTTGTCGTCATGGGCCATGTCGATCACGGCAAGACCTCGATCCTCGATGCGCTGCGCAAGGCCAATGTGGCCGGCGGCGAAGCCGGCGGCATTACCCAGCATATCGGTGCCTATATGGTCAAACTGGAGGGCGGCGAGCGGGTTGTGTTTATCGATACGCCGGGTCACGAGGCCTTCACCGGCCTGCGCGCCCGCGGTGCCAGCATGACCGACGTAGCCGTGCTGGTCGTGGCCGCCGATGACGGCGTTATGCCGCAGACCGTCGAGGCTCTGAACCATGCCCGCGCGGCCGGGGTGCCGATGATTGTGGCCGTCAACAAGATGGACAAGGACGGCGCGGACCCGGACAAGGTAATGCGTCAGTTGGCCGAGCACGAAGTGGTGCCGGAGGAGTGGGGTGGCGATACGATTTTCGTCAAGGTTTCGGCTCATACTGGCGAAGGGCTCGACGAGCTGCTCGAGATGCTGGCGCTGCAGACCGAAATTTTGGAGCTCAAGGCCAATCCGAAGCGTCGCGGCAAGGGCATTGTCGTTGAATCGCGTCTGGATCGCGGTCGCGGCCCGGTCGCGACGGTGCTGGTGCAGAACGGCACCTTCCACAAGGGCGACACAGTCGTGGTTGGTTCGGCAACCGGACGTCTGCGCGCGATTATCGATGAGAACGGCGTGCAGCATCGTACTGCAGGTCCATCGATTCCGTTCGAACTGCTAGGTCTGGATTCGGTGCCGGAGGCTGGCCAGGAGATCTTCGCGGTCGAGAACGAGAAACAGGCGCGCGATATTGTGCGCTATCGCAAGGACAAGGAGCGCGAGCTCGGCGCAGAGGCACAGAAACGGGCCAGCCTGGAAGAGCTGTTCGCCAATATGCAGAGCGGCATCAAGGAGGTGCCGGTGCTGATCAAGGGTGACGTGACCGGCTCTGTTGAGGCAATGGCCGAATCGCTGGCCAAGGCGGGCACCGACGAGGTGAAGGTGAAGATCGTGCACAAGGCGATCGGCGGCATTACCGAGTCCGATGTCATGCTCGCGTCGGCATCGAATGCGATCATTATCGGCTTCAATGTGCGTCCGGAGGCGAAGGCCAAGAAGGTGGCCGAGGCCGAAGGCGTCGATATCCGCTTCTACAAGGTGATCTACGATGCGATCGACGAGATCAAGGCGGCGATGGCTGGCGTGCTGGCCCCGGACGAAGTCGAGAAGGTGACCGGTTCTGCCGAGGTGCGCGAAGTGTTCCAGGCGCCGAAGGTCGGTGCAGTGGCCGGCTGCTACATGATCGACGGTTATGTGACGCGCGGCTCGCATGTCCGCGTACTGCGCGAAGGCGTACTGATCTATGATGGTGTGCTGGCTTCGCTGCGTCGCTTTAAGGATGATGTGAAGGAAGTGAAGGCCGGCTACGAGTGCGGTATGAGTGTCGAGAAATTTAATGACATAAAAGAGGGCGATACCTTCGAGTTTTATGTGATTGAAGAAGTGGCGGCGACGCTCTGAGCAGCTGTGGGCGAGTGAATCATGCGCGCTAATCCTGCCGGCCAGAAACGTTTTCTGGCCGATGTGCAGCGGCTGCTCTCGACACTGTTGCTGCGCGATGTCTCCGATCCGCGTTTCAGCGGCGTCAGCATCACCCGTATTGAGGCGGCCGGACGTCAGTTTCTGCGCATCTGGGTCTATCACAACGGCGAGAGCGAGCCGAAACTGTGCGTCGGCGCGCTCAACCGGATGGCACCTCACTTTGAACACGAACTGCGACGGGCGATGCCGAAGCGGCGACTGCCGAAGCTGCAGTTCCGCTGGGATGATGCGTTCGAGAAGTCCGGCGACGTGCTGCAGATGCTTCGCAACCTGGAACGCCCGTGAGCGCGCAGCCGCTGCAGCCGTTAATCGCCGATATCGACTGGCAACCGGTGATCGATGCGATCGACCGGGCTGAGTCGATTGTCCTGATTACCCACTGCAACCCCGACGGTGACGGCATCGGTGCGCAGCAGGCGCTCTACGAGGTGTTGCTTGCAGCCGGCAAGCAAGTTCGTATGCACAATCGCGATGGTGTCCCGCGGATCTACCGTTTTCTGGCCTATACCGGGCAGGTCAGTCGCGGCGACTGGCGCGAGGGACAGGGTGCCGAATCACGCCCTGATCTGATTATCGCGCTGGACTGCGGCGCATTTGGCCGTCTCGGCATGCCCGAGTCCTTTTTCAGCGGCGCGACGCTGCTCAATATCGATCATCATGCCAGTAACAAGCTGTTTGGCGATATCAATCTGGTTGATGCGCGTTACTGCGCTACCGGCGCAATGATTTTTGACCTGATGTTGGCGATGAGTGCGCCGCTGACGCCGACCAGCGCGACGGCGATCTATACTGCAGTGCTGACCGATACAGCCAGTTTCCGCCTGACCAGCGCATCGCCGGCTGTCTATCGTATGGCCGCCGCGCTGATTGAGGCCGGCGCAGAGCCGTGGCCGACAGCTGTGGAGGTGTACGAGAGCCGCTCGTTGGCCGGTTTGCAGCTGATGACCGCCTGCCTGTCGACGCTGCAGATCAAGCACAGCGGGCGCTCGGCCTGGATCTATGTCGATCAGGCGATCTACAACCAGAGCGGCGCCGATGTCGAGGATACCGAAGGTCTGATCGATTATGCCCGCAGTATCGACGGCGTCGAGGTGGCCGTATTCATCCGTGTTGACGAGCACGACAGCAGCCGCTGGAAGGTCAGTTTCCGTGGCAAGACCTGGGTCAATGTCGGCGATCTGGCCGCGACACTCGGCGGCGGCGGTCATGCCTATGCGGCTGGCTGCGTGCTCACGGGGTCGTTGTCGCAGGTCTGCGAGCGTATCGAACAGGCGCTCGACCGGGTATTTGCCTGATTCTATCCCTGATGTTGCCCCTGACCCTGCTGTGACCAGTCCGACCTCCTCCATCGCTGTTTCCCCCCCTGTTGCCGGTATCATATTTCTCGACAAGCCGTACGGCTGGACATCGCGCCGCGCCGTCAACGAGGTGGCGCGGATGCTGGCTGGGTCGGGCCGGAAACGGATCAAGGCCGGTCATGCCGGCACGCTTGACCCGCTGGCCACCGGTATGCTGCCGATCCTGATCGGTGATGCGACGCGCTTTGCCGATATGGGCCTGAATGCCGAAAAGATCTATCGGGTCAGTTTTGATCTCTCCTGCCAGACCGACACGCTCGACCTGGAGGGGGAGATGTGCGGTCGCTTCGATGTCACGGTAAGCCGGGACGATATTGAAGCGTTGCTGGCGGAGTTCCGCGGCGAGATTGAGCAGATTCCGCCGGCTTATTCTGCTATCCTCATTGATGGCCGGCGCGCTCATGAACTGGTCCGCAGCGGCAGAGAGGTCATGATGCAGTCGCGGCCGGTCACGATTCATCAGATTGAGCTGGAGGCATATCAGGCGCCGCTGGTCACGCTGAAGGTGCGCTGCTCCAAGGGTACCTATATCCGCTCGCTGGCGCGCGATATCGGAGAGCGGCTCGGCGTTGGCGGCTGTGTGACCGAGCTGCGCCGCCTCTCGAGCGGCGGCTGGCCGGAAGCGATGATGGTGACGCCGGAGCAGCTGGCCGAGGGGGGGGCGAGTTGTCTGCTGCCGCTCGCGCAGTGGCTGCGCGATCTCGAATCGTTGTCGCTGTCGGTTGCCGATGGACGGCGATTTCTGCACGGTCAGCGTATCCAGATACGCGACAGGACGGCTGATGCAGCTGCCGTCGATGTGGCGGTCTTTGCCGACGGGCTGCTGCTGGGGGGCGGCGTGCTCAAGCCCGGCATGCGTCATATGGTGCTGCATCCGGCCAAAATCATGCCGTCGGCGCAGCAGGCGCTGTTATGAAGATCAGCGACGATCCGGATCAGATCCGCCGCCGCAATTATAAAATCATGGGCGTGGCTGTGGTGATATTGGTGTTGATCAATATCTTCAGCCCCGGCCAGCAGACAACAGCAGACAAGGAGCAGAAGATGGGACTGTTTACAAAAGCGCCGCAGGCCGGCGACAAGGATATTCCGGCCGGAAATCATATCAAAATCGAAACGGCGCACGGGGAGATTCTGATCGAACTCTATCCCGATTCGGCGCCGAACACGGTGGCCAATTTCAAGGCGCTGGCCGGCAAGGGCTATTATGACGGGCTGACATTCCACCGCGTGATCGCCGGCTTCATGGCGCAGGGCGGCGATCCGGACGGCACCGGCACCGGCGGCCCCGGCTACAAGATCAAGGCTGAATTCAATGATCGCAAGCATCTGCGCGGCACCGTCGCGATGGCGCGTTCGGCCAATCCCGATTCTGCTGGCAGCCAGTTCTATATTTGCTTTGCGCCGCAGCCGCATCTGGACGGCCAGTACACGATTTTCGGTCAGGTGATCGAGGGTATGGATGTCGTCGATCAGATCAAACAGGGAGATGTAATGAAGCGGGTGACAGTGCTGCCGTAACCGATGCGTTTGACCAGCCGGCGGCGCGGTCATGCCAGCCCCTGCCAGCCCCTCAGATCGAAACGCTGACCTCAAAACCCGTGTTGCGGATGCGCCGGGCCATCTGCTGCAGCCACGCTTCATCTAGCGCGCGCAGATGCGCGGCCTCCGGCTGCAGCGACGGGCGCGCTAGTCCGTAGAGCAGGACGCCGCGCAGCGGCACCTGCTGCTGTTTCAGCATCGTCAGAAAATTGAGATAGGCGGCCACCTCATCCTGTGACGGGGGCTGCCCGTCCCATGCCACCATGCAGGTTTGCAGCCAGGTCGGGCAAATGCCGGCGGCAGCGACAACCTGCTGATAGAGTCGCGCCGGATCGAGATTGACGCCGTTGATGCGGGCAATGCCTGTCGCAGTGGCGCTGTCCACCTTGATCCACGCTTCGCCCCGGCGCGCAGCCATCCGCGTCAGCCCGCGCTGCACATGCGCCCGGTGCACATAAGAGCCGTTGCTGATCAGGCGCAGCGGTATCGACAGATCGAATTCGCGCATGACGTCGATAATCAGATCAACCACCTGATCAAAGGCGGCACAGCTGGTCGGCTCGCCATTGCCGGAGATCGCGATGTCGCTGAGGCGGCGGCACGCCTCGGGCACGCGCTGCTGCATGAACGGGCCATGCACGATCTGATCCAGCATGCGGGTCAGTTCATCGCGCAGCAGCTGCAGGTCGATGGGCGGAGCCGTGCCGCGCGTCAGGTCGGGCACCTGACAGTAGGCGCAGTGCCAGTTGCAGGCGTTGTTCGGATTCAGGTTAATGCCGACCGAAAGGCCGCCGGCGCGGCGCGATACGACCGGATAGACATAGCGCATCTGCACGGCATCGCGATCATGGTTATCGGTGCTGAGTCGGGATGGGCTGTTCATGCGTAGATATCGAGCAGGCGGCCGCTGTCGGCGCCCGTTTGCGCCGCGCCATGGACCGAATAGGTCAGAGCTATGGGCGCTGCAGGCATTGCTGCGAGCGGAGCCAGCGCTGCAGCGCGCCGATTCGCATCATGACGGGTGATTGCGGTCGGCTCGACGACAGCCTGCGCCTCGATCACCGCCGGGCGCGCAGCCACGGCCTGCGGCGGCAGCGGCGCAGCGAGCGGATAGCTGTCCACGCGCAGGACAAAGCCCATCGTTATCGCCATGGTCGCCCCGGCATGTCGTTAGGCGTCCGCAAGTTCATGGCATACCGCGCTCATTGCCCCAGTCACGCGGCGCAACTGGGCCGGCGTGATGACAAACGGCGGCATCGCGTAGAGCAGCTTGCCGAACGGCCGCAGCCAGACGCCGTCGGCAACGAGTTTTCGCTGCACCGCTTCGACATCAACGGGCCGGACCATCTCGATGACACCGATCGCCCCCTTGACGCGCACATCGGCCACGCCCTCCAGATCGCGACACGGGACCAGCTCCTGCCGGAGCTGCTCCTCAATCGCTGTGACGCGCTGCTGCCACGGCGAGTCGAGCAGCAGCTCGATGCTGGCCGATGCCACGGCGCAGGCCAGCGGATTGGCCATGAAGGTCGGTCCGTGCATCAATACGCCGGGCTGATCGCTGCCGCCGGCGTGGATGCCGTTGCAGACGCGTGCGCTGCAGAGGGTGGCCGCCAGCGTCATATAGCCGCCGGTCAGCGCCTTGCCGATGCACATGATATCCGGTTCAACCCCGGCCTGTTCGCAGGCGAACAGCGTGCCGATACGGCCGAAGCCGGTGGCGATCTCATCGCAGATCAGCAGCACCTCGCACTCGTCGCACAGCGCGCGTACGCGGCGCAGAAATGCCGGCGCATGAAAGCGCATGCCGCCGGCGCCCTGCACGATCGGCTCCAGAATAACCGCTGCCAGTTCATGCCGGTGCGCCTCGATCTGCGTCCGGAACGATGCGATCTGGGTTTCATCCCATGCATCGTCCGTAGCCGCGGTCGGCGCATCGGCGAAATATTGCTGCGCCAGCAGGCCGGCAAAGAGGTGGTGCATGCCGCTGACCGGGTCGCAGACGCTCATCGCGCCGAAGGTGTCGCCGTGATAGCCGCCGCGAATGCTCAGCAGGCGATGCTTTTCGGGGCGGCCCTGCGCCTGCCAGAACTGCAGGGCCATCTTGATCGCGACCTCGACGGCGACCGAACCGGAATCGGCGAAGAAGAGATGGTTCATACCGGCCGGCGCGATCTCCAGCAGTCGGCGGGCCAGATCGGCGGCCGGGCGATGGGTCAGGCCGCCGAACATCACATGCGCCATCTCATGCAGCTGGCGCTCGACGGCGCTATTAAGCGCGGGCACGTTATAGCCGTGGATCGCGCACCACCATGATGCCATGCCGTCGATGAGTCTGCGCCCGTCCTCCAGTTCCAGTTCGACGCCGGAAGCGCGGCGAACCGGGTAAGCGGTGATCGGATGCAGCATGCTGGCATAGGGATGCCAGACATGCGCCGCCTCGAATGCGCGCCAGTCGCCGCTCATGTGTCCGGCAGCAGTCGCTGTTGCGCGACCAGATCCAGTGTCAGCCGTTCGATGACGACCGCCTTTTCCTCAATCGATGCTCCCTTGACCAGCTTTTCAGCCTGCATGATGCGCATTATGGCCGCGGTCAGTTCGGGGCCGCGCCAGCAGCGGGACTCCGCCCTGATCTGCGTTCTGGCTGCGCCGAATACCCGCGCCGCGGCCAGCGGATTGCGATCGCGGCTGGCTTCAAACCAGCGGTACATCAGCAGCTGCTGCATGCGCGTGCCCAGCCACGAAATCATCTGCACCTCGGCCGCCTGCTGCTCTCTGAGTAGACGCGCCGCCAGTCGCACGGCATCGCTTTTGCGCATCGCGACGGCATGGCACCACGCCTCCAGCGCATCGGGCGCGCGCTCGCCGAGCAGCTCGCCGATAATCTCCAGCCCCAGCGTTTCGCCGCTGCCGTTGTCATACCATTGCAGACGCTCGATCAGCCGG
>CAYSMR010000035.1:0-12277 GCA_964432195.1 uncultured Zetaproteobacteria bacterium
CAGGTGAGAGGTCATTGCGGCACTCTATCGCGAAGCCAGCGTTAATGCAGCCGGCTTGATTCCTCATCGGGGTGTCGTCAGGCTTGCCGGAGAGGCAGGGCGGGCGGATCGAATGCTCCGCCCCTGGATGAAGGAGTAATTGTGGCACGCAAAATCAATCGCAATGCGCCATGCCCGTGCGGCAGTGGCAAAAAATACAAGAAATGCTGCTGGCTGGAGGAACGGCGTCTGAATTCGGTGCGGGCATCCAACCGTGAAGTCGTTCAGGAGGCGGTCAACTGGGTCGCGCTGCAATACGGCGATGCGATGGCGCACTGGATTGAGCACGTCTGGTTTGCTGATGTCAGTGATGCGGAGCGCAACGGTCTGGCAACTGCCGATCCGGCGATTCGATCAATACATGACGTCAATGTGCTGGAGCAGATGGTGGCCGAGGGCGTATTCGAGATTGCCGACCCCGCTTCGGATGACGAATCGTCTCATCCTGTTCCTGTGTTGAAGCTGATTCTGGATGGCGCGATAGATCTGAAACCGGAGCAGCTCGATTATCTGCAGCAGCTGGGGAGTAATCCGCTGCGTTTGTATCGGGTGACAGAATGCAAACCGGGGCAGGGAGTTGCGCTGCAGCGTTACCCGGCCGATGATGCAGCGACGCTGTTCATTGAAGACAAATGGGTCAGCCGCATGCTGGAGGTAGGAGATACTGTCGCGATGCGTCTGATGCAGATCGGCGGAGTCTGGGAAAGTTCCGGGGCCGTTTACCATATTCCCGGCGAACATGTTGGCGGGTTGCTCTCCCGGCTGAATGACACAGATGATGATCAATACAGCCGGGTGCTGATTCGTTACTGGTTGGGGCTGGTCGCGGCGCATGTATAGACTGTGTCAGAACAGTGCATGTAGCAAGAATATAGAGCCCTGCCACTCAAGGCCTGCAGGAACAGAACTGCCCTGTGGCAATAAGACACACATAGCATGTGGCGCATTGACTCAGTGATGGGGATCACACATAGTTGCGCCATCCATCCTGCGGAACAGGAGCTGCTTGGCTCATGTTATAACAATGGACGGTTTTGCACTGGCTCCACGGAGTCAAATAATTCAAGAGGATATAACAACATGAAAAAGATTCTTTTTTCTGCTGCTGCTTTCAGTGTTGTTGCTGTTTCTGCTATCGCAGTTGCACCGACCACATCTGAAGCAATTCCGGCATTCGCACGCCAGACTGGCGCTGCTTGCCTGAGCTGCCACTTCCAGAGCTTCCCGACCCTGTCGGCTTTCGGTCGTGCATTCAAGATGGGCGCTCTGACCGACGTCGGTGATCAGGCTCTGATCGAAGACGAAGAGCTCTCGATCCCTGCATCCCTGAACGCGACGATCGTATTCCGTCCGCAGATTCAGAACCAGAAAATCAATGATCAGCAGAACGTAGGTCCTGCGAATACTACTGCTACATCCAAGTCAATCTCCTACGGCGATCAGGTTGTGTTGATCGGCGGCCGTATCGGCCACAACGCTGGTGCATTCGTTGAGCTGGGCGGCGGCGTGTTCGGTAACCATCAGCTGTTCACCTCGTTCGAGCTGGGGGACTTCCGCGGCGGCATCAACTACGCCAACACCGGTTTCGGTACCGACTCTGCGCTGCAGCTGGGTAACACTTGGGGTCAGCATGGCGGTATGATGGGTGGTCGTGTTACCTCTGCTAACCAGTATCTGGAGAAGACCAGTTCGCTTATCGGTCAGTATGCCAGTGCTGTAGCCTGGGTTGGCAGCGACATGGGTGCGATTCAGTTTGGTCTGGTTGCACCTTCTGATGGTACCACGTTCGGTGGCGCTGTTGGTAACGGCGCCGGTGGCGGTACGTTCACGGCAGCCAAGATTGTCCGTGCTAACACCTTCTTCGATGCCGGCGGCCTGACTGCAGGTGTTGGTGGCATCTGGATTGGCGGCAAGGTTGGTGCGAATGGTCAGTATATCTTAGGTTCGCAGCTGGAGATGAAGCGCTGGGGTGTTGAAGCCTCTCTGGAAGGTGAGCTGGGCGACTCTCAGGTCGGTCTGTACCTCGACTATGCAAATGCGCGTAAGTCCACTGCTGGTACGACCAACCTGTTCAACACCGATCTGGTCAACGACCTGAAGGGCTTTGGTGTTCGCGGTACGATCAAGCCGCTGCACAACCTCGTGCTGATGGCTGGTTATGGCAGCATGAAGGCAACGGCTAAGGATACGACTGCTACCTTTGGTGCCGAGTTTGAAGTCTACCAGAACTTCGTGATCTCTCTGACCTTTACCGACCAGAAGAATACGAATGCCTTGGGTAAGACACTCACAACGAAGACGACGCTGCTGGACATCGAGGCTCTGCTGTAAGAGAAACTTGTCTCGTGTAAGTGTGAGAGGGGGGCTTCGGCCCCCCTCTTTTTTTGAACTTAAGGGGAGCTTCGGCGCCCCTTTTTGCATGTTTATGGCGAAAGTCTTGATGTGCTGTTCAGGCTTTCCATTGACGTTCGGGAGGGATGCCGCTTAAATGCAGCTCCCATGAAACGCTATATTATAATCACGCTATCCATCACGATGCTGTCGGCCTGCTCTGGCATGCCGAAACTGTTCTGGGAGGTGGATGAGGGCAGTGACAAGCCGGAGTATGCGAACACGTCGGCGGGTAGCCATGCAAACGCGCGGGCGCCGCTGGATGTGCCGCCGGAGTTGAGGCAGGAGCTGGAAGTGCCGATGCCGGATCAGGTCGCCGTTGACAGCACATCAGCAGTCGGCAGTGCCAAGATCGATAGAGTGCGCAGGGAGGCGGTTGCCGGCAAGGCGGTCAGTCTGCATCAGCGTAGGTATAGCGTGGTGACGGGGCAACTCTTTTCGGCCGTGATCGATGCGATGACGGCGCTGAATCTGCCGGTTGACAGTGTGGATTCACCCAGCGGTACAGTGACGACAGAGTGGGTGCGCAAGGATGCGAACAGCGCGAATGCGCTTGCCGGAGCAACAATGGGGCTGTTCGGAGGCGGGCCGACGCATACCCGCTATCGTTATGTGGTGCGCGTCTTGCGCGCAGCGGACGGGCAATCGCAGCTGGAGATCCGTACGCTGGGGCAGCAGTTCATCAACAGGCACTGGGTCAATAAACCGTTGAAAGCCGATCTGTCAAAAGATCTGTTCTCCGCTGTCGAAGAGCGTATTTCCGTTTCGGGCGCAACTGCAGCTCCGGGCGCAAAGTAACTCCTGGTGGGGTGACTCGCTAACCCTTATGGCTGATCGCTGATCAGATCGCGCAGCGCCTGGCCCGGGTCGGGCTGGCGCATCAGCGATTCGCCGATCAGGAAGCCGTAAACGCTGGCGTCATTCATCAGTCGGATGTCATCATGCGTGAAGATGCCGGATTCGGTGATCACCGTTTTTTCATCGTCGATCCGCTCCAGTAGTGAGAGCGTTGTCTCCAGCGTCGTTTCGAATGTGTGCAGATTGCGGTTGTTGATGCCGATCAGCGTCGTATCGAGCTGCAGGGCGCGCTCCAGTTCGTCCGCGTTGTGGACCTCGGGCAGCACCGACAGCCCGTGTTCATGCGCGCAGGCGGTCAGTTCAGCGGCAGGCGTATCGTCCACCATCGCCAGAATCACCAGTATCGCATCGGCGCCCATTGCGCGTGCTTCGATCACCTGATAGGGATCGAGCATGAAATCCTTGCGCAGGATCGGTAGCCGGACGCGCTTGCGAATCGCGCGCAGGTAGTCATCCGCGCCCTGAAAATATTTTTCATCGGTCAATACCGAGAGACAGCTTGCGCCGCCCTCCTGATAGGCGGCGGCAATGGCAACCGGGTCGAAATCAGGCCGGATGATGCCTTTGGACGGGCTGGCCTTCTTTACCTCGGCAATCACCGCATTCTGCTTGCTGGCAACGCTGCTCCGCAGCGCTCCGGCAAAATCCAGCGGCTGATATTCGGCAGCCTGCGTCAGCAGTTCGGCTTCGCTCCACTGCTGCTTGCAGGCTGCGACCCATCCCCGCTTGTATTCGGCTATCTCATTCAGAATCGAACTCATAAGTATTCACCGTTGTGTAAATTGGAAATCATGAACCATCCTTTTGATGTCATTGTAACAGAATCAGCAGGCCAGTGTCTGACCGGGCAGTAGTACCTTGTCTGGCGGGTAGGGGGGAGCGTTCTGCTGTGATTCATGCAGTGGGCTAGCGGGTGAATGCGATCAGGGCATCGAGCGTCTGCTGGACCTTGCCTGAATCAATGGCTGCGGCAGCCACGGCAATGCCGTCGCCAATACCGTCCACGCGGCCGGCGACCCACAGCGCCGCTGCGGCATTGAGCAGTACGATATCGCGTCCGGCGCCCTGCTGGCCGGCGAAGATGTGCTTGAGGATTTCGGCATTGGTTGCTGCATCGTCGCCGGCCAGCGCGCCCGGCGCGGCGTAGGGCATGCCGAATGCGGCCGGGTCGATCTCGAAACGTATCGGTTCAGCACCGGCCTCGACCAGTATCGCATCGGTAATATCGGTCGTCGTGATCTCGTCCAGTCCATCGCGTCCGTGCACGATCAGGGCCCGCTTTGTGCCGAGTCGGGCCAGTGCGCCGGCGAGCAGATCGAGTTTATCGCGGGCATAGACGCCCAGTACCTGATACTCGGCGCCGGCCGGGTTGGTCAGCGGGCCGAGCAGATTGAAGATCGTGCGCACGCCCAGTTCGCGGCGCACCGGTCCTGCATGGCGCATCGCCGGATGCAGCTGCTGGGCGAACAGAAAGCCGATGCCGACCGTGTCAATGCAGGCTGCGACCCGTTCCGGACTGATGTCCAGATTGACGCCGAACGCTTCGAGCACATCCGCCGCGCCCGATTTGGAGCTCATTGCGCGATTGCCATGCTTGGCGACCGGCGCGCCGCAGGCGGCGACAACCAGCGATACGGCAGTCGAGATATTGAATGTTTTGGCGCCGTCGCCGCCGGTGCCGCAGGTGTCGATCAGGCCGGTTGCATGCGGGGCGATGGCGGTTGAGGCCGCGCGCATCGCGCGCGCCGCGCCGGCAACTACGTCGGCGGATTCGCCGCGGATCGACAGGCCGATTAGGATCGCGGCAATCTGGGCGGGCGTAGCCTCACCGTTCATGATCGCGGTAAATACGCGTTCGGCCGCCGCGCCATCGATCTCGTTGCCGGCCTGCAAATCCCGAATCGCTTCCATAATCACATTATTCATAACGATCCTTTTACGCCGCAAGGTACGCGCAGAGCCCAATCCTCGAAACCGGTTTGCTCTGCGCAACTCTGCGTACTCTGTGGTGACTTGTTCTGCTGTTGTCCGGCGTCATAGCGTTACTGCCAGGAAGTTCTTCAGCATCCGGTGGCCGTGTTCGGTCAGGATCGATTCCGGATGAAACTGCAGGCCGAAGGTCGGATGTTCGCGATGGCGCAGCCCCATCAGTTCGCCCTCGGCGGTCCAGGCTGTTTTGATCAGGCACTCCGGCAACGGCTCGGGCACGATCAGCGAGTGGTAGCGCGTTGCCGTGAACGGCGACGGCAGGCCGCTGAACAGGCCTGCGCCATCGTGTTCGATCGGGCTGGTCTTGCCGTGCATCAGGCGCGGGGCGCGGATGACATCGCCGCCGAATACCGCTGCGATCGACTGGTGGCCGAGGCAGACGCCGAGCAGCGGAATGCGGCCGGAGAAGGCGCGAATCACATCCATCGAGATGCCCGCCTCATGCGGCGTGCACGGGCCGGGCGAGATCAGGATATGGTCGGGCGCCATTTCGGCGATCGCATCGATGTCGATTTTGTCATTGCGGAAGATCACAGGCTCCTCGCCCAGCTCGCCCAGATACTGGACCAGATTGAACGTGAACGAATCGTAATTGTCGATAACCAGAATCATGATTCCTTCCTCTGCTGGGCTTCGGCCAGCGCCACGGCGCGGAACATCGCCGCAGCCTTGTTGACGCACTCCTGATGCTCTCGCTCCGGCACCGAGTCGGCGACGATGCCGGCGCCGGCCTGAATATGGATCTCGCCGCCATGGATGACGGCTGTGCGGATTGCGATCGCGGTATCCATGCGCTGGCCGCCGAAGCCGATATAACCGACCGTGCCGGCATAGGGGCCGCGCGCGACCGGTTCCAGCTCGTGAATAATCTCCATCGCTCGCACCTTCGGCGCGCCCGAGACCGTACCGGCTGGAAAGGTCGCGGCGAGCAGGTCGAGCGTATCGACATCGTCGCGCAATACTCCCTCGACCTGCGAGACAATATGCATCACATGCGAATAGCGCTCGATAATCATCGATTCGGTCAGCTCGACGCTGCCGAAGTGGCAGACCCGGCCGAGATCATTGCGGCCGAGATCGACGAGCATGACATGCTCGGCCAGCTCCTTCGCATCGCTCAGTAGATCCTGCTCCAGCGCCCTGTCCTCGTCGGCGTTGCGGCCGCGCGGGCGGGTTCCGGCGATCGGACGCACGACCGCCTTCTGCATTTCGCGGCGGACCAGAATCTCCGGCGACGAGCCGACCAGCGTCGTATCGCCGATATGCAGATAGAACAGATAGGGCGACGGATTGATATGGCGCACGGCGCGATAGACGTCGAACGGCGCGCAGTTCAGCTGCTTCGAGAAGCGCTGGCTCAGGACAACCTGAAAAATATCGCCGGCATGGATATATTCGCGGGCGCGCGCCACGGCTGCCTCGAAATCGGCCTGCGTGGTCTGCGCGGCCGGCGCATCGGTCAGCGTCGTGTCGGCGTCGAGCTTCAGCACGGCGGCCATCTCGCCCTCATAGAGGCTCGCTTCCATGCGATCGAGCACCCGCTCAGCCTCGCTTTGCTGATCGGCCGGCAGCCGCACGCAGCAGGTCAGCGTGCCGCGGAGGTTATCGAACACCATGAAGCGATCGACGAGCAGGAATGCGGATTCCGGCGCGCCGACCGGATCGGGCAGGTCGGCCGGAATATCCTCGAAGCGGGAGACCAGCTGATAGCCGAAATAACCGACCGCGCCGCCGGCAAACGGCAGGTCATCGGCGGCAATGAACGGCTGGCTGATGATCTGTTCGCGCAGCCAGTCGAGGATGTCGCCGTCGAATGTCTCCCGGCGACCGTCGCGAAACAGCAGCTGCGTCTGATCGCCGCTGCTGGTGGCCCGGCAGGCCGGCGTGATGCCGAGGATGCTGAAGCGGCCCCACTGTTCGCCGCCCTCGGCTGATTCGAACAGGAAGCAGTCGCCGCGGTCGACGAGGCGCGAAAACAGCCCCGGCGGGGTCAGGCAGTCGGCCGACAGCGTGCGGCGGAACAGGCGCATTTCACGATTCATGTTGACAAGCCGTTTCGGCCATGGCTGAATGCGCCGCCAGTTCGGAACTGGCGCGGGTCGCGCGTTCCGGAATTGCGGGGCCATAGCTCAGCTGGGAGAGCGCAACGCTGGCAGCGTTGAGGTCAACGGTTCGATCCCGTTTGGCTCCACCATTTTTGGCATAACAACGAAAACCGGGCGCATCGCGTCCGGTTTTTTTGTGCGCATGGGTTTTATGCGCATGGGCTGCAGGGGCAAGCGCTGCGCGGATCTCTGTCGCATATCTCATAGGCGCGAAGATTATATTCAATGGCATGTCCGTGCTATCTCCAATTCATGCGCCAGTCGCTGGCGGGATGGCGCGGGTCCGCTACGATCGGGCGCTGTAACGCAGACCGGCAACAACCGGCGCGATCTTGTCAGGGGGGCGCATGCAGGCTGAACAATTCACCGATACGCTGATTACATTGCTGGCGGCCTGGCTGCTGCTGGGCGCTGCGGCGCTGTGGTCCGGCCGCGAGGGGCTGGGGCTGTCGCGGCGCATGCTGATCGCATCGGCGCGCGGGCTGGTGCAGTTGCTGGCGCTGGCATTCGTGCTGCACTGGATTTTCGATATCCGTTCGCAGGCGGCGCAGGCGGCGCTGATTGTCGCGTTTTGCGTGCTGGCCGGGCACACGAGCGCTGGCCACTTCGACGGTCGGCGCAGCAGCTGGCTGGCTGCTGCGGGCGGTCTGGTCTGCGCCTGTCTGGCAACGCTGCCGTGGTTGGCCGTCAGCGGCGCGATCAGCGACGATACGCGCACGCTGGTGCCGCTGGGCAGCATGATCGCCGCCAATGGCATGAATGCGATCTCGATCATGTTCGAGCGGATGAAGTCGGGCAGCGATGTCGGCGCGGGGCTCAGAATCGCGATGATTCCGACGATCGATACGCTGCGCGTCGTTGGTCTCGTGCATATGCCGGGCATCTTTGTCGGCATGATCCTGGCCGGTGCGGCCCCGATGGCGGCGGCGACCGCGCAGCTGGTTGTCCTCTATATGATCGTCGCATCCAGTTTCACGGCCTGCATGGTGGCGGTGCTGCTGCTAAACCACCTGCGCAAGCGCGAGCGGTAATGGTTGCTTGCGCCTTGAAATAGCAGCCTTTTCCTGCGAATGTTAGCGAAGCGCCGACAATCAGCGCTTCCTTAACAAGCAACGCGGGCGAGGAGGGGGCATTGACGCACAGATATCGGACGATAACTGCATGAGACTGAAGCGGCTGGAGATGGCCGGCTTCAAATCGTTTGTCGATCCGACCAAAATCGATCTGGATCAGGGCATTACCGCGATTGTCGGCCCGAACGGCTGCGGCAAGTCGAATATCGTCGATGCGCTGCGCTGGGTGCTCGGCGAACACTCCGCCCGCCATCTGCGCGGCGGCGTCATGGATGATCTGATCTTTCAGGGTTCGGAGACGCGTGCGCCGGTGGGCATCTGCGATGTCGAGCTGACTTTTGCCGTCGAGTGCGGCGCGCTCTCCCCGCCTTATCATGAACTGGATGAAATCCGCGTCCGCCGCCGCCTGACCCGCGAAGGCGGCTCCGATGCCTTTATCAACGGCAAGATGGTGCGCATCAAGGATGTCGTCGATCTGTTTCTCGATACCGGCATCTCCACGCGCGCCTATGCGATCGTCGAGCAGGGCTCGATTGCGCGCATGGTCACGGCCCGGCCGGATGAGCGGCGGGTGATCTTCGAGGAGGCGGCCGGCGTGATGAAATACCGCGCCCGTCGTCGCGAGGCCGAACGGCGCATGAAGGATACGCGCCAGAACCTGGATCGGGTGCTGGATCTGCTCGACGAGGTGCGCAGTCAGTGCCGCAGCCTCAGGCAGCAGGCCTCCCGGGCCGAACGCTTCCGGCAGCTGCAGGACGAGTTCAGCCGTACCCGCGCCATCAGTTTTGCCCTGCGTTATCGGGAGCTGCAGCAGCGCTATCAGGAGATCGAGCAGCAGCTAAAGGATGCGCGGCGGGAGGAAGCAGAGGCCGAGCGCAGATTGGGCGCGTGTGAACAGGCTGTGAATGCGGCGCGCGAACGTTTGTTGGCGCATGAGCAGGAGGCAGAGCGTCTGCAGGATCGGCTGCGGCAGGCGGAGCAGGCCAAGGGCGATCTGCAGCGGCAGGTTGAACGGCTGGCCGGCGAGCGACGTTTGCTGGATGAGCGCCGCAATACGCTGGCGGCCGGCATTGCCGAGCGCCAGGCGAGCCGGGCCCGGCTGCTCGAGGAGCGGGCTATGCTGCAGACCCGACTGAACGAACAGGACGATACGCAACTGCTGACGCATCAGCGTGAGGCGCAGGATGCTGTCGAGGCCGCCCGTCTGGAGGTTCGTCGACAGGGACAGTTGCGCGATCGCCTGCTGGTCGAGTTCGAGCGTCTGCAGCATCGCAGCGAACAGGCGGCAGAGCAGCGCCATCGTGCTGCTCAGGCGCTGGCCCGGCTGGCGACGCGCGAAGAATCGCTCGGCGAGCGCCGGGCCGATCTGATCCGGGAACTGGAGCAGCAGCGGCAGACGCTGCAGGCGGCTGAGGCCGCCTGGGGGCAGGCGCAGCAGGCGCGCGCTCAGGGGGCGGCGGCGCTGGATGCAGCACAGGCGCAACTGGAGCGGTGTCGAAGCGCGCGGGAGCAGGCCAGCGTTCGTATGGGGGAGTGTGAAGCGGCTGTGCGTGAGTGGCGCGGCGCAGTACAGGAGTTGCGCGGGCGAAGCTGGAATCAGGACCTCTCCGATTCGCTGCGCGAAAGGCTGCGCGCCGACGGCGGTATCTGGATGGATGAGTCGTTGCATGTGCCCGAGGGTCTGGAGCGGGCTGTTGCGGCGGCGCTGCGGGGGCGCTCGGCTGATCTGCGTCTGCCGGATGGAACCGATGTGGCGGCCTGGCAGGAGGCGTTGCAACATGGGGCGACATCGTCTGAAGCGCCTCCGGTTGCATTGTTTGTCGGGCCGGCGGCATCTGCGCGGCCGGCTGCTGAGTCGCTGGCCGCAGCCATCGGGGTCGGGCCGGAGCATCCGCTCTATGACGTGTTTGCGCCGGTGCGCCTGGTCGAGGATATCGCTGCGACCGATAGCGTGAACGGCTGCGTTGTCAGTCGGGATGGCTGGCGGCGTGAGGAGAGCGGCTGGTTGATCCCGCCGGCGGCCAGCCGTACCGCCGAGCGTCTGGCCACGCAGCGGCAGCTGCGTCAGGCCGAGGCGCGGTTGCGCAGCGCCGAAGCGGATCTGCTCGGGGCGAAGCGGGTATTTGATGCGGCCGAACAGGCGTTGATGAAGCAGCAGCAGGAGTGGCAGCGGGCCCATTTGCGGGCGACCGAAAGCGACAGTGCGTGTCGCGCGGCTGAGGCAGCCGTGGCGCGTTTGCAGGAGGAGGTGGTGGCGCTGCAGCGTCATCAGTTGCGGGTGCAGGGTGATCTCGATGAGGCGGCGGCGGAGCGGGCCCATTGGCAGGCTCAGGCCGGCCAGATTGAGCAGGTCGATCCGCAGGCCGTGGTCGAAGCGGAAGCCCGTCTCAAGGTGCGGAAGGATGCGTTGCGTCAGGCCGAGCAGCGACTTGAACAGGCTCGTCGTCAGCAGGCTCAGTCTGAACAGGCGTTGGCGCTGTTTGCGCAGGCGCGTGATAATCTGACCCGACAGCTGTCGCGACTGCAACAGGAGGCGATTGCGTTGCAACAGCAGATCGAGGCGGATGGCCGGCGTCTGGACGCGGCTGAAGCAGCGCTGCGGCAGGCGAGTGATCAGCAGTTGCTGGATGATGAACTGGCTCGCGCTGCAGATGCTGTTGAGGCGTCGCATCGGGCGATGAATGAGTTGCGCGCTGCCGGCCATGCCCTGCAGCGGGCTCAGCATGAGGCGGAGGCCGAAGAGCGGCGGGCACGCCGGTCGTTGCAGCAGGCGAGTGAGCAGCGTCAGGCGCTGGCCGTAGCGCAGGCCCAGGATGCGGCGCGGTTGCAGGATCTGGCGGCCGAGATGGCGCAGCGCTGCCAGAAGCAGCCCGATACCCTGCTGCAACAGCTTGATGCAATGGATCGGGTTGATGATGCCGAAGCGGTTATGGCTCGTGCGCTGGAGCTGGAGGAGCGGCTGGAGCGCTTCGGGCCGGTCAATCTGCTGGCCATCGAGGAGTTCGAGCAGGCCAGCGAACGCGAAGGATTCCTGGCTGAACAGGCGGCCGATCTGGAAGCGAGCCTGACAACGCTGGGCGACACGATTGCCCGCATCGATCGCACCACGCGGCAGCGTTTCAGGGAGGTATTCGAGCAAACCAATGCCAATTTCAAGCAGACCTTTCCGCAGCTGTTCAGCGGCGGCCGGGCCGAGCTGAAGCTCGATGGCGACGATATCCTGACAGCCGGCGTCGAGGTGATTGCGCAGCCGCCGGGCAAGCGCTTGCAGGATGTGACGCTGCTCTCCGGCGGCGAGAAAGCGCTGACGGCGGTGGCGCTGGTATTCTCGATTTTCAAGATCAAGCCGGCGCCGTTCTGCGTGCTCGACGAGGTTGATGCGCCGCTGGATGACGCCAATGTCGGCCGTTTCGCCGATATGGTGCGCGAACTGGCCGACCGGGTGCAGTTTCTGGCCATTTCGCACAATAAAATCACGATGCAGAAATCCGATCGCCTGATCGGCGTCTCGATGCCCGAGCCCGGCGTTTCGAAAATCGTTGCAGTGGATATGGCGCAGATGCCGGAATAGGTTCGTCGCGGGAGCTGAGATTGTAAGAGGGAGGGGGCGTGAAGTTTATTGTTATGATGATGTTATGCATGCTTAATGTGTTAGAAATCATCGCGTTGTTTACAGTTTTTGTTGTCCGTAGAAATGCTCAAAGAGCTTTTCCTGCGCTGTCATATCATCTATGCCTTTGTGGGGTTTGACAGTATTGTAGTAGGGCCTGTTAACATTAATTGAAATATGTATAATGTTTCATGTAGTTAACACGTTCTCAA
>CAYSMR010000036.1:0-12195 GCA_964432195.1 uncultured Zetaproteobacteria bacterium
CAGGATGCCGAGGCAATAAACCTATACCGTTTACACAAAACTTCTTACACCCTCTTGCCTTTTATATTCTGGCATCTCATTCAGAAGTAGTTGGTTCACAAATGCATGAGTTGTGCTGGATAGTTGGGTGGTGTGGTCACACTTAATATGCTCAGCTTCTTTCAGCGGCATGCCACACTGATTGCATGTCATCCATTGATGCTCCCATTTATATGAAATCCGCCCCTTACACTGAGTGCAACCAGAAAGCATCTTTATTCCATGAACATGACAATAAGACAGCCACGTTGCGTGCCAGTGGAAACGTATAAATGGCACCTTGTCTTCTGCTAAACAAAGAGGGCAAAAATTAAACTCATAATCCCGAATCACAAATGCAGACTTGGCCTGGATTATTGAATTGAATCTAAGTCGGTGATTTGCAGAGTGATCGTCCCATAGTTGTTTTGTGATATGGCCCTTATATTTAAAATAGTTCCACTTCTGTTGGGTTCTAAATCTGTTAGAGCAACCTACATCAAATAGATTCGGTAATCTCAGACAGTTAATATGAGAAAGACGGATGAGCCAACCATAGGTTGACTCATCCGCTTTAATATCGATGTGTATTGGGAGTTCTGCTTTCGCAGACAATTTGGAAACTAATTAATTAAAATTTGAAAATTACTAGTTGCAACGACATTGTTTCTAGCCGCACTTCGAATCGCCGCACTCGAGGCAGCAGTTGCAGTTGTCGAGGCGGACGACAGCCATCGCGCCGCATTTATCGCACAGGTTGCCCTTGGCGATCGCATCGGTGCCCAACTTCTCCTCGGCCTCCTTGCGCTTGGCCTGCAGCTCGGCGTTGTTGAGCTGCCCCTCCATCATGCCGATGGAGACCAGATGCTGCTGGATCACCTCGCCGATCTCGGCGACGATCGACGGCATATATTTGCCGCCGCGCTTGTAGTAGCCGCCGCGCGGATCGAATACGGCCTTGAGCTCCTCGACGAGGAACGTGATATCGCCGCCCTTGCGGAAGATCGCCGAGATCACGCGCGTCAGCGCGACGATCCACATGAAGTGCTCCATGTTCTTCGAGTTGATGAACACCTCGAACGGGCGGCGGTGCTCGTCCGGCTGCCCCTCGTTAACGATAATATCGTTGATCGTGATATACATCGCATGCTCGGAGTTCGGCGTCTTGATCTTGTAGGTGCTGCCCTCGAGAATATCGTCGCGCTCCAGCAGCGGCGCGATCGCCGTCACCTTCTGCTCTTCAGCCTGGGCGGCCTCGTCCTCGGGCTTCTTCACCTCGTAGGCGGTGATCTTCCGGTCGATTTTAATGCTCATCCTCTACCTCCGTGCATGGCCAGTATGCGGTACATCTGTTCGCGGCCAAAATTGTGCAGCGCATCCGCATGACGCGCTGTCATGCCCGGACGCTGCGACCGGTTCTGCCCCGCCGCGCCGGCCAACAGCCACAGGTTGACAGGCGGGAATCTCAACGCCGCCCACTCCAGCCCCTGCTCAGGCATGCGACTCCGCATCCTGCTTATCCGCCGACGGCTGATGCACCATCGTTCTGCGCTCATGCGCGCTGAAACGCGGCTCCATCTCATCGCCCCGAACAAACAAGGCGCCCTCCCCGTCCGGCGACAACACGCATGCTGCGCCGCCGCTGTTATTGTTTTCATTACTCCATGTATTGCTCATGCCACATCCCTGTGTTGCCATCCTGGCAGCTATTTCGATCGTGCCTCGGCGGCGTTCAGAGCCGCCGCCGGTTCCGCTGCGCCGCCGTTGCAGGCGCTGCGATTTAAAACTTACCGTAATAACCCTCTTTCAGCGCATCGAACAGATTGGCCGCGCTGTGCGTCTCGCCATCATATTCGATCTCCTCGTTGCCCTTCGCCTCGATCACCGTGCCGTCGTCCAGCGTGAAGCGGTAGGTCGTATTGGCCAGATCCTCCTCCTTGACCAGCACGCCCTGGAACGCTTCCGGATTGAAGCGGAAGGTCGTGCACCCTTTCAGCCCCTGCTCGTAGGCGTAGAGATAGATATCCTTGAAATCCTCATACGGGAAGTCGGTCGGCACATTGGCCGTCTTCGAGATCGACGAATCGACCCAGCGCTGGGCCGCAGCCTGAATATCGACATGCTGCTTCGGCGTCACCTCGTCGGCGCTGATGAAGTAGTCCGGCAGCTTGCTCCCCTCCTCCGTCGAGAACGGCATCGCATCGGGGTTGATCAGCTCGCGATAGGCCAGCAGCTCATAGGAGAATACATCGACCTTCTCCTTGGTCTTGCGCCCCTCGCGGATGATATTGCGCGCATAGTGATGCGCGAAGCTCGGCTCGATGCCGTTGGAGGCGTTATTGGCCAGAGAGAGCGAGATGGTGCCGGTCGGCGCGATCGACGAGTGATGCGTAAAGCGGCACCCCTTCTCGATCAGCGCCTCGATCAACTCGCGATCCTCCGGCTTGCCTGTCTCCAGGAATTTCTGCATATATTTGGAATACTTGCCCCACAGCAGCTTGCCGCTGACCCGGTCGCCGATCTGGATGCCGTCGTCGGCCATCTCCGGGCGCTTGGCCATCATCTCCGGCGTCACCTCATACTCGCGCTCCAGCACCGGCGCAGCCCCCTTCTCCTCGGCCAGCTCCAGACCGGTCTCGAAACCGGTGCGGGCCATCTCGTAGGCGATCTGCTCGGCAAACTTCAGCGATTCCGGCGAGCCGTAGCGGGTGCGCAGCATTGTCAGCGCAGAGCCCAGGCCCAGGAAGCCCATGCCGTGGCGACGCTTGGAGAGGATCTCCTCGCGCTGCTGCGGCAGCGGCAGGCCGTTGATATCGACGACATTGTCGAGCATGCGGGTGAATACCGAAACCACCTCGCGGTAGGCGTCCCAGTCGAAATAGGCGTTCTCGGTGAACGGCTCGCGTACGAACTTGGTCAGGTTGACACTGCCCAGCAGGCAGGCGCCGTATGGCGGCAGCGGCTGTTCGCCGCACGGATTGGTCGCGCGCACATCCTCGCAGAACCAGTTGTTATTCAGGTCGTTCACTTCGTCGATCAGAATAAAGCCCGGCTCGGCGTAATCGTAGGTCGAGGCCATGATCACATCCCACAGCCGCTGCGCCTTGATCGTCTTGTAGACCCTGCAAGCGACATGGCCGCGATCATCCCTGATCGCGCCCTTCGGCGGATTGGCCACATGCCGGAACACGATGCGGGTTTCCGGATCGTCGATCTCCATCTGGCTGGCCGGGAAGACCAGATCCCAGTCGCCGTCGTTCTTCACCGCCTCCATGAAATCGCGCGTAATCAGGCAGGAGAGGTTGAACTGACGCAGGCGGCCATCCTCGCGCTTGGCGCGGATGAAATCGATGATGTCCGGGTGCGAGATATCGAACGTGCCCATCTGCGCGCCGCGGCGGCCGCCGGCCGAAGAGACCGTGAAGCACATCTTGTCGTAGATATCCATGAACGACAACGGACCGGAGGTGTAAGCGCCGGCGCCGCTGACATATGCCCCCTTCGGACGCAGCGTCGAAAATTCGTAACCGATGCCGCAGCCGGCCTTCAGCGTCAGCCCGGCCTCGTGCACCATCGACAGGATGCCGTCCATCGAATCGGGAATCGTGCCGGAGACCGTGCAGTTGATCGTCGAGGTGGCCGGCTTGTGCGCCTCGGCGCCGGCGTTAGACATAATGCGGCCGGCCGGAATCGCGCCGTTGGCCAGCGCCCAGACAAAGCGGTTATGCCAGAACTCGCGCTTGTCCTCATCCTCGACCGCCGCCAGCGCCAGCGCCACGCGATCGTAGGTATCCTGAATGCTCTGGTCGACGGGATTGCCGTGCTTGTCCTTCAGACGATACTTCTTGTCCCAGATATCCTCCGACGCCGGCTGGAAACCGATCACGCCGGATGGCCTGTCCGCGGTTTTATCAACAGATGCAATGTTTACGGCCTGGTTGCTCACGCTCATGCAACGCCCCCTCTATAGATCTCGGTCCCCGATGTTTGTCCAAAAGTCCCGGTCGCTACTTTAGGCACTATATCTTGGGTGTCAAGCATACCCAGCCCACTAACCATAGTGGTAAGCCAACCACATTTTATACACCTATTATCCACAGCCTGTGCACCGGCGTCTGTGTAAAACGGCCGCGGCGCAAGCTTTGTTTGGAACGCGCGCCCCGGCCTGATACGATGCGCGACCCATGACTACAGCGAACCATCCCCCGGACCCGGACAACGCCGTCGCAGCCGCTGCGGACGCCACCCATTTCGGTTACGAAACCGTCAGCGGAGAGGAAAAAGTAGAGCGCGTGATGAGCGTCTTCTCGTCCGTGGCCAGCCAGTACGATATCATGAACGACCTGATGAGCGCCGGCATGCACCGGCTCTGGAAGCGGCGCATGATCGCCGTTGCGGCCATCGGCACCGGTTCGCGCGTGCTCGATGTCGCGGCCGGCTCCGGCGATATCGCGATCGGACTGGCCAACAAGATGGGGCCGGCCGGCCGCGTCGTGCTGACCGACCTGAACGGTCCGATGCTGGCCGAGGGGGCGCGCCGGGTTATCGATGCCGGCCTGCTGCCGGGGCGCGCCGACTGCATCCAGTCCGACGGCACGCAGCTGGCGTTTGCCGACAACAGCTTCGACTGCGTCACGATCGCTTTCGGCATCCGCAACTTCCTCGATATCGAAGCCGGCCTGGCCGAGTTCCACCGCGTGCTCAAGCCGGGCGGCCAGTTCCTCTGCCTCGAATTTTCACGGCCGGTGCTGCCGGGGTTCGATGTGATCTACGACGCCTATTCATTCAACATGATTCCGCTGATCGGCGAAAAGGTCACCGGCGATCGCGACTCCTACCAGTATCTGGTCGAGTCGATCCGCCGCTTCCCCGATCAGGAGCGCTTCGCCAAACTGATCCGCAGCGCCGGATTCGACTTGGTCCGCCACGACAATCTGAGCGCCGGCATTGTCGCGCTGCACAGGGGCTACAAGATATGAGCGTGATGTTCCTGCCGCTCAGGCTGATCCCGGTGCCGGTGCAGTGCGTCGTGATGACGACGGTGCTGGATCTGGTCTTTTCCCGCGATGAATCGCTGCGCCCGCTGCTCGACGACCTGGAGGAACGCGTCTTCCGCATCCATGTGCACGATACCGGCGCGGTGATGTTCCTCGGCTTCAGCCGCGGCAGGGCCTGGGTCCACTCCGCCCATCAGGGCGATGCCGATGTGCGCATGGAAGCGACCACGGCCGGCTTCGCGCGCATGTGCTTCGGCCACGAGGATCCGGACGATCTGGTCTTCCAACAGGTGCTGAAGCTCTCCGGCGATTCCGATGCGATGCTGCGCTTCAAGAAGCTGTTCGCAGCCGCCGATCTGGACTGGGAGCGCGAACTGCGCGCCGCATTCGGCGAATTCTTCGGCTCGCGCGTCGCCCGCGCCGCGCATGCGCTGGTCGAGGCCGAGCAGAAGCTGAGCGAATCGTCGCGGCAGGTGGTCGCCGACAGCCTGCGCGATATGGAGATCCCCGACGGCGAGCGGCTACAGACATGGCAGGCCGGCGTCGAACACCTGATCCATCAGATTTCGCGCAGCAAGGGGCGCGTCACGCGACTGGAGCACAAACTGGAACAGCTGCTTGACCGCTCCGAATAAGCATCCTCGATGAGACTGCCCGCCAATATCCGCCGCAATCTGCGCCTGATGCGCATCGGCCATATCCTGGCCTCGCATGGCATGGCGGCGCTGGCCGTGCGCATGCGCCTGTTCTACCCCTATGTCTGGCTCATGCAGCTGTTCCGCGGCGACGAGCTGCCCAAGGATCTCGGCCCGCAGATCCGGCTGGTGCTGGAACAGCTCGGCCCGACCTTCATCAAATTCGGCCAGATGCTCTCCACTCGCGTCGACCTGCTGCCGCTGGATGTCGCGCTGGAGCTGAAAAAGCTGCAGGACGACGTGCCGCCGGAGCCATTCGGACGGGTGCGCCGGGTGCTCGAGCGCAGCTTCAAAAAACCGCTGACCGGCGCGGACGGCGTCTTCGCCTCCTTCGATGAGACGCCGATCGCCGCCGCCTCGATCGCCCAGGTCCACTTCGCCGAACTCAAAGACGGCCGCCGCGTCGCCGTCAAGGTGCGCCGCGACCATATCAGCAACACGATCGAGTCCGATCTGGCCATCCTGAAACTGCTCGCGTCGCTGTTCGACCGCTACTTCAGCGAATATCACCGCCTGAAAGCGCCGCAGGTGATCGAGGAGTTCGCGACGACGATTCGCGGCGAACTGAACCTGCGCGCCGAAGCCGCCCACGCCAGTCGCTTCGCCGAGAATTTCGCCGAGCTCGACGGCGTGCGCGTGCCCGACGTGCTGTGGGAATATACCCACCACGAGGTGCTGACCACCGAGCGCATCTCCGGCCTGCCGATTGACGAAAAAGAGGCGCTGGAGGCGGCCGGCCACGACTGCCTGAAGCTGTGCGAGCGGGCCGCGACGCTCTTTTTCCACATGGTCTTCGTCGACGGCTATTTCCACGCCGACATGCATCCGGGCAATATCTTCGTCGCCGACGACGGCGATATCGTGCTGGTCGACTTCGGCATTGTCGGACGCCTCGATCTCAAGTCGCGCCGCTATATCGGCGAGATGCTGATGGCCTTCCTGCAGGAGGATTACCGCCGCTCCGCCGAGGTGCATGTCGAGGCGGGCTATGTGCCGGCCGACACCAACATCTCGGCATTCGAGGATGCGCTGCGCGAAATCGCCGTGCCTATCTTCAACCGGCCGCTGGCCGAAATCTCGATTGCCGAACTGCTGCTGAGCATGTTCGCGGTCACCGAGCGCTTCAAAATGGAAACGCAGCCGGAGCTGCTGCTGCTGCAGAAGACGATGGTCGTCATCGAGGGCGTGGCGCGCGAACTGGCCGATCAGGTCAATATCTGGATGCTGGCCCGGCCGCTGATCAGCAGCTGGGTGGCCCGCCATATGGGGCCGATCGGCAAGGCCGAGGCGGTTTCTGCGGAACTGCGCGATCAGCTGCGCAACTGGATGCTGCTGCCCGGCAAAGTCGATGGCGTACTGGCGCGCATCGAGGCCGGCAATGTCAGCCTGGTCAGCGAACCATCGCGCACGACGCCGGCCGTCGGCGCAGTGATCAGCGCAGCCGGCGGCGGCTGGCTGGCCTGGTCGGCCGCGCATGAAGCCGGCAGCGCAGTCATCGTCGCTGCCGCGCTGCTGACCGCCTTCGGCTTCATGCTGGCCCTCTCCCGCTCCTGAAAGCTCTATATCCCGGCGGTCTACATCTGCGCGTCCGGAGATCTGTGCCGCACACTGAAAACATCAAAACACCCGCACAGCCGGCAGAGGATCAGCGTGCGCTTGTTGCGTAGCGGCAGAGCGCTCTAAAGCTTTCAGCGCTGATCGGAACGCTGCTCGCCGCCGCCTGCATCCTGCTGCGGCGCGGCAGGAGTCGCATCCGCCCGTTGCAGCGCTGTCGCCTCCGCGGCCGCATCCTTGCCGCCGAAGAAGCTGCGCAGCTTTCTGAACACCGCCTTGATGCCGCGCCACAACCGCGGCAGCAGCCAGATCATCAGCAGGATAAACAGGAACATGAAGAGCAGAAACAGCGTCGGATGATTCAGCGCCGCCCACAGACCGCCGATCACGGCAATATCCTCGGAGATCGATGCGGTCCAGTTGGAGAACTGGCTCCGGCGACGTATTGATCAGCGCGCGCGATCCGGCCTTGGTCGCATGCGTTGTCGCCGCCAGCCGGCCGCCAGCATCGCGCCGGCCGGAATGCGGACAAAGGTGTGCAGTACATCCCAGGTCGAATCGACGCCAGGGATTTTATCGGCGACGAACTCAATCAGATACATCGCTCCAGCCGCGAACAGCACCAGCGGGTCGGTCAGAATCTGCAGATCGGGCGGCAGGTCGATATTTGCCGGTCACACCCATGAATCCGAGCATCAGGATCGCGGCATAGAGATTGATGCCGCTGACCTAGGCCGCGCCCATGGTCAGCGCCAGAATCGAGGCGATGTGATCGAGTTGTTCCATATCTCACTCCTGCGCGAATGCTCTATCCGCGACGATCATCGCGCCCCGCCCCGACGGCCGCAACCGCAGATTGCCCGCAACGGGGGCAATCTTTGCGCGATCAGCGCCAAGCAATCAGCGACGCATCGAGATCCGCAGGCGGTTCATAGCCCATCACTTCAAACAGCGTTGCGGCCAGATTCGACAATCCCGGCTGATCGTCGCCGACATGCTGGCGCAGCGTATAACTGCCGTCGTAGGCAGGATCGAACAGGATGCACGGCACCGGGTTGGTCGAGTGCTTGGTCGACGGCTCGGTGCCGCCATCGCCGGTGGCCGCCAGCATCTCCTCGGCATTGCCGTGGTCGGCCGTGATCAGCGCGGCGCCGCCGGCGCGCTGCAGCTCATCGACAATCCGCCCGACCGCCGTATCGACCGCCTCGACCGCCCGGATCGCCGCATCGATCCGGCCGCAGTGGCCGACCATGTCGGCATTGGCAAAATTGATCAGTCCGAAACCGTATGCACCGCTCTCGATCAACTCGGCCGCCTTGTCGGCGATCTCGGGCGCCTTCATCTCCGGCTTGTCGGCAAACGATGCATCCCTGTCCGAATCGATCAGGATATAATCCTCCATCGAATCATCCAGCGGCTGGCGATAGCCACCGTTGAAGAAGAAGGTCACGTGCGGGTATTTCTGCGTTTCAGTGAGCCGGAACTGCCGGATGCCGAGCTCCAGGATGCGCCTGCCGAACGGATTCGGCACCTTGGTCGGTCCCATCAGCTGCAGCGCCGGAAGATTGCGATCCTCGTCATAAACCATCATGCCGGCATAGATCGCGTCCGGGCGTCGGCCGCGATCAAAACCATTGAAATCATCGAGCTCGAACGCCTCGGTGATCTCAATGGCGCGGTCGCCGCGAAAGTTCATCATCACAACGGCGTCGCCGTCGGCAACCGAGCCGACCGGTCGATCCTGATCATCAACAATGACAAAGCCGGGCATATCCTGATCGACCAGATCTGGATTTTCGGCCCGGAAATGGTTGATCGCCGCCAGCATCGACCGGAAGCGATGTTCGCCCTGCCCGTGCACGATCAGGTTCCACCCCTCCTCGACCCGGCCCCAGTTATTGTCGCGATCCATGACTATCACTTCGCGGCCGCCGCCGGATGCAAAGCAATAGCAGAAGCCGTCATGACTGTTGACGAAAACGAAATCCTCCTCCAGCTCGCAGACATACTTCTTCGCCGTCTGGATGCCGACATCGCGGCCGTCGAGCAGCGCATGCACACGCAGCTGCCGGATCCCGGACTCAAATGCAAAATTGATCATCGCGCGGAAATGGCTCAGATGCGAATGGATATTGCCGTCGGAGAGCAGTCCGATCAGATGCAACGTGCCGCCCTGCTCAAGCGCCTGCATAATCTGCTTGAGCGCGTCGGACTCATAGAACGAACCGTCGGCAATCGCGTTATTGATCCGGGTCGGCCCCTGCTCGAGCACCTTGCCGGCCCCCATCGTCAAATGGCCGACTTCGGAACCGCCCATATCCTTGTCCGACGGCAAGCCGACATGGTGACCGTGGGTAAACAGCTGCGTATGCGCATAATCGCGCCACAGACGATCGAATACCGGCGTTTCCGCCTGCGCAATCGCATCGCCCGAACCGCCGCTACCGAACCCCCAACCGTCCATAACAATCAGCAATACCGGGCGCGACTGCTCCGTCACGGCTGTAAAATGTGTCTGTTCTGTCATTCAGTTCACCTGCATCTTCATTATTATATCTTTGTTCAGTCGGCCAGCATCATGATGCGGCTGCGGCCGAAGCCTAGCATTTTCATCGCGATGAAGCATGCCGTCAGCCCGCCCTGCGGCCCGGCAGTCGCCGGATGCGGTACAACGGCGGGACGGCGCAATTAATATTTGCATGCCGCGATCGCTGTCGCTATGGTTCGGCGCCCTATAAACAGGAAAGATAAATAAGAGGAAGAACGTTCATGTCTTTGGCGCTGGAAGAAAAAAACACAATCATTGAAAAATATCGTCGCAACGAAGGCGATACCGGATCACCGGAAGTGCAGGTCGCCCTGCTGACAGAGCGCATCAATCAGCTCTCCGCCAACCACTTCAAGGAACATCACAAGGATCACCACTCCCGTCGCGGCCTGCTGAAAATGGTCGGTCAGCGTCGCAACCTGCTGAACTATCTCAAGAACAAGGATTTCGGTCGCTATCGCGCCCTGATCGACAGTCTGGGATTGCGTCGCTAAACAGTTTCCGGCGGCCCTGCAAAGGGTCGCCTTTTTTCTTTTTGTCGCTTTGACGCCACGCCAGGGACATGTGCGAAAAAAGGAATATATCTATGTTTGATATCAAAAAAACAGAGGCCGACGTAGCAGGCCGCACGATCTCGTTTGAAACCGGACGCATTGCGCGCCAGGCCGGCGGTTCTGTCATGGCCCAAGTCGGCGATGTCGTCGTCCATGTCGCGGCCACGGCAGCCAAACAGCCGCTGCAGGGCGTCGATTTCATGCCGCTGACAGTGCATTACCAGGAAAAAACCTACGCAGCCGGCCGTTTTCTCGGCGGCTTCTTCAAGCGTGAAGGCCGCCCGTCCGAGAAGGAGACACTGACCTCGCGCCTGATCGACCGGCCGATCCGCCCGCTGTTCCCGAAGGGCTACTTCCACGAGACTCAGGTCATCGCGACCGTGATGTCCGCTGACGAATACACCAACCCGGACATTGTCGCCATCAACGGCGTTTCGGCAGCGCTGGCGATCTCCGACGTCCCGTTTGCCGAGCCGATTGCAGCCTCCCGCGTCGGCCTGATCGACGGTGAATTCGTCCTGAACCCAACCTACCAGGAGCTGGAAAACTCCGATCTGGATCTGATCGTGGCCGGCACGCGCGACGCCGTGCTGATGATCGAGTCGGAGGCCAAGGAGCTCTCCGAAGAGCAGATGATCGATGCGATCATCTTCGGCCAGGAGGGCTATCAGCCGGTACTCGACGCGATCGAGGAGCTGGTCAGGCTGGCCGGCAAGGAGAAGCTGGTCGTTGAGCTGGCCGGCAACGAGGATGTGCAGAGCACCATCAACGCAGCCTTCGAGGCAGACGTGCGCGAAGCCTATGCGATCGTCGACAAATCGGCCCGCGCCGCCAAGATCGAGGCGCTGCGCGCCGCTGCCCAGGAGCAGTTTGCCGGCAGCGAGGAGAATCCGGGCCGGTTCTCATCTAACGATGTCGCCTCGGCGATCAAGAACTTGGAGAAGAGCGTCGTACGTCGCTCGATCATCGCCGGCAACCCGCGCATCGACGGCCGCGCGACCGATCAGGTGCGCGCCATTGACTGCCAGATCGGCATTCTGCCGCGTACGCACGGCTCCGCCCTGTTCACCCGCGGCGAGACGCAGGCGCTGGTCACAATCACGCTCGGTACCGAGTCGGACATGCAGATGACCGAATCGCTCGAGGGCGTCGCCAAGCAGCGTTTCATGCTGCACTACAACTTCCCGCCGTTCTCGGTCGGCGAAGCGCGTCGCATGGGCCCTCCGGGACGCCGTGAAATCGGCCACGGCCGCCTCGCCCGTCGCGGCGTCGAGGCTGTACTGCCGTCGATGGAGGAGTTCGGCTACGCGATCCGTTCGGTATCCGAAATCACCGAGTCCAACGGTTCATCCTCGATGGCCTCCGTCTGCGGCACGTCGCTGGCGCTGATGGATGCGGGCGTACCGGTCAAGTCGGCCGTCGCCGGCGTCGCGATGGGCCTGATTCTGGAGAAAGACGGCTATGCCGTGCTGACCGATATCCTCGGCGATGAGGATCATCTGGGCGATATGGACTTCAAGGTGGCCGGCACCCGCGACGGCGTTACGACGCTGCAGCTGGATATTAAGATCGGCGGTCTGACCCGCGAGATCATGAAAGAGGCGCTGGCGCAGGCGCATGCCGGCCGCATGCACATCCTCGACGAGATGGCCAAGTGCATCGACGCGCCGCGCGGCTCGATTGCCGACCATGCGCCGCGCATGTTCACGATGAAGATCAAGGCCGACAAGATCCGTGAAGTGATCGGAGCCGGCGGCAAGGTCATTCGCGGTATCGTCGACGAGACCGGCGCCAAGATCGATATCGAGGATGACGGCACGATCAAGATC
>CAYSMR010000037.1:0-12112 GCA_964432195.1 uncultured Zetaproteobacteria bacterium
GGTGATCCTGATTCCAGTATAGACTGTTAGAGATGGTGATTAAAGGCGCCCTGTCTGTAATCAACCCGGAAAGGCAGAATCGCGGTTTTGCCTTTCCTTACCGGCCGTTATGGGGGTGAAATGTAAAGCTTGCCGGTGACGTTCCGGTCAGCGGGTTCGTTGTCCGGACAGATCTCAGGGGAATGCCAGTTAATTCAGTGATTTCTTAGCTGCTGTGGCGATTAACAATCGACTCCAGGCGCGACAGCGCCAGCAGCAGTCGTAGGCGGCGGGATTCGCGGCTGGCTTCGGGATCGTGCAGCTGGTGGCGGTACTCCTCCAGCGCCGGCCAGAACGGGTGCTGCAGCCAGAGCTGCTCGGCGGCCTGTTCGGCGCGGTGGGCCGGATGGCGCAGCAGCGCGGCAACGGCGCGGCTCTGCAGCAGCGTCAGCCGGTGCAGCCATTCGCGGCGCAGCATATGCGCATCATTATCGGCCCATTCGGGCGAGCGCAGTGGCTGCTCCAGCTCGTCGATCGGCAGCACATCGAGGCAGACGCGGCTGGCATTCAGGCAGCGGGCCAGTTTCAGTTTCATCGATGCGGCCAGATGCACGGCGCAAGCCGACTGGGCCAGCTGCGGCATCAGCGCGATATGGCGAATCTGGTCGTCATTCAGGCCGCAGTCGCGCAGTGCCGCATCGGGCGCGCAGTCGCTGTGGCGGCGGAAGCTGCGCAGCGCGCGCTGGTGGCGCATGATCCATGCCATATCGAGCTGGTCGACCGGGTCGAGGCGTAGCAGATGTTCGGCGAACAGCATCTGCTGCTCCTGCAACTGGTGCAGCAGCTCAATCGCCAGTTCCGTATCGCGCACATTCTGCCAGATCGCCGCGCGCAGCGGCTCGACATCGAGCAGCGCCTCGGCGATCAGCAGCGCCTCGACGATCTGGCCGGTCGTGGCGTCAAGCAGCGTCTCGAGATGGTGCACCGCGCACAATCCCATATGGTTGACGACATGATTGGTGACCCGGGTGTGGATGATCTCGCTGGCCAGCGGATGCTCGTCGAAACGGGCCGCATAGCGGCGATGCAGCGCGGCCGGAAAATAGTCGCGCAGCATTATTGCGCTGAATGCGCTGCTGCGATCGAAAGCGGCTTCGGAAAGGCGGCTGTGGATGCGGTTCTTCTCCTGCCCGAGCAGAATTGAAAGCTGCGGCCGCAGCGCCAGCAGCTCGTTGTTATCGATCTCCGGCGCGACGGCCTGATCGAGCCAGCCCTGATTGGTCAGCCCGTCGCGCAGCCGGTGCAGGCGCGGCGGGTGGGCCTGCGCATCATATTCGGCCAGCGTCAGCGCGCGCGACTGCAGCAGGTTGTCGTTCAGGCACTGTTCGGTGACCGCGTCGGTCAGCTGCTCCAGCTGGCGGTTGCGGCGGCGGCCGGTCAGCGCGATCGACGGCACCGCGAACAGGATTTTCAGATTCACCTCGTGGTCGGACATATCGACGCCAGCCGAGTTGTCCATCGCATCGGTATTGATCAGGCCGCCGCCGGCCGCATATTCGATGCGCGCCAGCTGGGTGAAACCGAGATTGCCGCCCTCGCAGACCACCCTGCAGCGC
Source organism: uncultured Zetaproteobacteria bacterium (assembly GCA_964432195.1). Classification (GTDB taxonomy): domain Bacteria; phylum Pseudomonadota; class Zetaproteobacteria; order Mariprofundales; family Mariprofundaceae; genus Mariprofundus. The sequence goes on from CAYSMR010000037.1 coordinate 1,596, forward strand.
AGCGCCGCTGCATCGATGCGCACGGCGTTATTGGCCGGATCCCGCACGTCGGCGTGGCTCTCGCGGCTGGCTTTGACATAGGTGCCGATGCCGCCGTTATAGAGCAGATCGATCGGCGCAGCCAGAATGGCGCGGATCAGGGCCTCGCCGGAGAGGGCCGTATCGCTGATGCCGAGCGCCTTGCGCACGCTGGCGGCGAGCGGTATCTGTTTGGCGCTGCGTTCGAAGATGCCGCCGCCGCGGCTGATCTGCTCCGCATCGTAGGCATCCCAGCCGCCTGCTGCGGCAAACAGGCGCTGGCGCTCGGCGAATGCGCGCGCCGGATCCGGCTCCGGATCGAGAAAGATATGGCGGTGATTGAATGCGGCGATTAGGCGCAGGTTCGGATTGAGCAGCATGCCGTTGCCGAACACATCGCCGCCCATGTCGCCGATGCTGACGCAGCTGATCGGATCGCGCCGGGCATCCAGCCCGAGCTTGGCGAACAGATGAGCGGCGCAGACCCAGGCCCCGCGCGCGGTAATGCCGACCGCCTTGTGATCGTAGCCGTGGCGGCCGCCGCTGGCGAACGCATCATCGAGCCAGAAGCCGGCAGCGCGCGCCTCTTCATTGGCGTCATCGGAGAAGTGGGCAGTGCCCTTGTCGGCGGCGACGACGAAATAGGGGTCGTTGGCATCCTGCGGCGCGACGACCATCCCCTCGGGCGCGACCGGCTTGCCCTCTTTCAGATTGTCGGTCAGCGCCAGCAGCGTGCGGATGAACAGGCGATACTGCTGCAGCACGAAATCGGGACCGTCGCCGTCGCGCACGACAAAGCCGCCCTTGGAGCCGGTCGGCACGATCTGGCCGTTTTTGATGGTCTGCGTGCTCATCAGCTCGAGCACCTCGGTGCGGAAGTCGGCCGGGCGGTCGGAGTAGCGCAGGCCGCCGCGGGCGATCGGGCCGGCTCTCAGGTGCACCCCCTCGACATGGACGCCGTGTACGAAGATTTCGCGGTACGGCTTCGGCTCGGCCGCAAATCCGAGCTGGCGCGGGTCGATCTTGATGCCGATCGGCGCGCCGGTTTCGCGGATAAAGGCATTGGTGCGCAGCGAGGCCTCGGCCAGTTCGGCCAGCGCGCGGAACCAGCGATCGTCAGTCAGCGAGGCGACGCTCTGCATAGCCTGATGGAATGCATCGCGCGCTTCGGCCAGATAATCACCGGGCATGGCCGGCAGATGGTGGGCGGCGAAGAGCCGGTGCAGCGCCGCCGATACCGGCGCGTGGCGCAGCATCATATCGGTCAGCGGCAGCTTGGCGGCGTCGGTCAGCAGCTGGATCAGGTGGTTGCGCAGCGTGATCAGAATTGCGACAGCGTCGATATCCAGTCCGGCCCGGATGATCAGCGCATTGAGCGGATCGCGATCGGCCTCGCCGTTGAGCACCAGTGCCAGCGCCCGGCGCAGCCGGCTGATATCATCCTGATCGGGCAGCCGCGAACTGCGGCAGATCAGCGCCGAGATATGGATGCAGCCGCAGCCCCGCTCCGGCGCATCGGCGCACTCCGGATCCTTGCCGAACGGCACGACGGCCTCCTCGACCGGATCGAGATCGAAGGCGCGGATCAGGTCGACGAGTCCGCCCAGCGACGGCTGTTTCAGCGAATAGATGCGCAGCTCGATCTCGTTGCTGCGCCGGTTGGCCGGCGTGATATGCACGCAGCTGCGGCCGTTGGCCAGCACGCGCCGGCGCATCTGGATATCGCGCGTGAACTGGGCCGGCGGGAACAGCTCCTGATAGAGCGGTGGAATGCTCTCCAGCTCCTGCAGCGTGGCCGGAATATCGAAGATGTCGGCGTGGCGGAGCACTTCCGCCTTGGCGATATCCTTCCAGAAGATGATGCAGTGGCGGATCAGCTCGTGCAGTTTGGCGGCGCTGATGAGCGCGCCGCCCCGTTCGACGCCGATCAGGATGATCCGGTGCGGCCCGATGCCGAACGATTCGTGGCCGTGCGTGTTCAGACCGGCATCGGCCAGCGCATCGAGCATGCGCTGCAGCACGGTCGGTCCGTAGCGCTTGCTGGTCATTGCGATCATCAGCGTATCCAGGTTGCCCTGCAGCGACGGCAGGATGCTGGCCACGACCTGCATCGGGTCGGCCAGATCGATAATGGCCTTCAGCGGCTCCAGCCAGTCGGCCGGGCGCGTGGTCAGCAGGATCCGCTTGGGCATGCGATCGAACAGCGTGCGGATCTCGCGGCGATAGAAGGCGGAGTGCTGCAGCAGCGGATCGACGGCCAGTTGCCGCCAGTTCGCGGCCATGATCGGCAGATAGCTGGCATTGGCGAAGCGGGCGCTGCGCGAGAAATGGCCGATTACCAGTGCCGATTCGATCCCGCCGCCCGCATCGGTCCAGCAGATATCCAGCACCTCGATGCTGGCGGCGCTGTAGAGATAGTGCTGGGCTGCGGCCAGATTGATCCAGTGCAGCCCCGGCTCCCGCGCATGCGTCAGCTGCCCGATTTCGGCGAGCAGATCGGGGACGATGCGGTTGAGCACTCGCCGGTTGCGCAGCAGCCCCATGCGCTTGTCGTCCAGCTGCATGCCGAAGAGCAGGTAGTGGTTGTCGTTGATCCAGTCGAGCAGCGCGGCTGCATCGGGCTTTTCGGACATCAGGCGCGCGGTGCATCGGGCGATCGATCTGCGCATCGCATCGAAATCGCTGACCGACAGATCGACCGACTGCAGAATGGCCTGAATATCCAGCCGCACCGGTTCGGCGTCCGGCGTCAGCGTGGCCGAGATGTGCAGCGCGATGAACATGAAATTGTCTTCGTCGTGGATGTCGGGGCGCTGCAGTTCCAGGTCGCAGCCGTCCGAGCCGCAGGCCATGCGCGCGACCATCGTCTGCTGACCGATCGGCTGAATGCCCTGACGCAGCAGATAGCCCTTGATCGCATCGAGATAGAAGGCCTGGTCGGGGCAGCGGATCGTAAAGACATGGCGGTGCAGGTTGCCGTGGCTGAGCGTGCGGCAGCGCATTTCGACGCGCTTGCCCCTGCCGCGCGGCAGCAGGGCCTGGAAGTCGCGCACCAGCGCCGCCATCAGACGCGGCTGAACCGCATCCATTCGATGCTGTCGGCGGGCCTGATCGAGCAGCTCGATCAGCTGAAGGCGCAAATGTCGCATGGCTCGAGTGTAATCCTGCGACGGCGCGGCTGTCGATAAAAAATGAGCGGTGCGGTTTGACGCTGTGTCGATCTTCGGCTTGGATAACGTTATGACGGACAGAGGCAGCAGCGGCCACCGGGTGCGTTTGCGGCAGCGTTTTGCGCGGCACGGATTCGACGGCTTTCACGATTACGAGGTGCTGGAGCTGCTGTTGACCTATGAGATCCCGCGCGTCGATGTGAAGCCGCTGGCCAAGCGGCTGCTGTCGTTGTTCGGCACGCTAGCCGGCATATTCGATGCGACGGCCGCCGAGCTGGCGCAAGTGGACGGGGTGGGCGAGAAGGGGACGCTGTTTCTGACGCTGATTCGTCAGGCTGAACTGCGCTATCTCGCCTCCGATCTGCCGGGGCGGCGCGTATTCGACCGGCCGGATCGGGTGCGGGCGCACCTGCGTCTGCTGCTGCAGGGGCGCGGCATGGAGAGTTTCGGCGCGATCTTCACCGATCAGCAGCATCGTAATGTCGCCACCCAGATTCTGTTTGAGGGAACCGTAGACCGCGCCGTGGTCTATCTGCGCAATCTGGTCAAGCGGGCGCTGGAGCTGGATGCGAAGGGGGTGATTCTGTTTCATAATCATCCCAGTGGTACGGCGCGGGCCAGCAGCGAGGATATCGCGTTGACCCGGCGCCTAGCCGAGGCCTGCTCGGTGCTGGAGATTCAGGTGCTCGATCATTGTCTGCTTGCCGGTGCCGAAGTGCTGTCGTTCAAGGAGCATGGCTGGTATTGACTGCCGGGGCGGCAGATAATCTGTTCCTTCTCTAAGGAAGCGCTGATCAATTCGTCGTTTCCGTGCAGGCCACGGACGGTGAACTGATTTTTGCCAGGATGGTAATAAATCAGTATCTCCCTAGATTCCACGGCGCTGAACGGGAGGGGTGATGACTGATTTCGATGTATTTAACGGCGATGCCGACGGCATTTGCGCGCTGCATCAGCTGCGTCTGGCCGAGCCGCGCGACTGCGAGCTGGTGACCGGCGTCAAACGTGATATCGCGCTGCTGCGGCGCGTCGCAGCCGGCCCCTGCGATCGGGTGACCGTGCTCGATATCTCGCTGGACAAAAATCGCGATGCGCTGATCCGGCTGCTCGATGATGGCGCGCAGGTTCAATATTTCGACCATCACTATGCCGGCGAGATACCCGTCTCCGATGCGCTGGACGCCCGCATTGATACCTCCGCCGATGTCTGCACCAGCCTGTTGGTGAATGACTATCTCGGCGGCGCGCATCTGGCGTGGGCCGTCGCGGCGGCATTCGGCGACAATATGTTCGATGCGGCGCGTCGCGCCGCCGCGCCGCTGGAGCTGGGAGAGGCGCGCCTCGGGCAGCTCGAGGCGCTCGGTACGCTGATCAATTACAACGGTTACGGCGTTACCCTGCAGGATCTCTATTTTGACCCGGCCGATCTGTATCGGGCTCTGCGCCCGTTTGCCGACCCGTTCGATTTTATTGCGAGCTCCGATGCCTACCGGGTGCTGGCCGACGGCTATGCGGCCGATATGCAGCAGGCGGCGCAGTCGCCGTTGCAGGCGGTGAGCGATACGGCTGCAGTCGTCATGCTGCCGGACGAGGTGTGGGCCCGGCGCGTCTCCGGCGTGTACGGCAACCGGCTGGCGCGCGACTGTCCGGAGCGGGCGCATGCGCTGGTCACGCAGCTGGCCGGAGGCGATTATCGCATCAGCGTGCGAGCGCCGCTGGTCAATAAAACCGGCGCTGATGAATTATGCATGCAGTTCCCGACCGGCGGCGGCCGCAAGGCGTCGGCCGGCATCAATGCGCTGCCGCATGATATGCTCGATGCCTTCATCGAGGCATTCCGGCGGCAGTATTGATCTGTATGCTGATTAAAGGCGTCCTGCCTGTAATCAGCGCTTCCTTAACGGGGCAGTTGCAGCAGCCTGCGGGGCCGGTTATAAGTCCGCCTGGTGAGCGGAGATAAGGAGAGCGAATGAGCGCACTGGCCGGCATCCATGCCGTCAAACATGCCTTGGAAGCGGGCGAGGCGATTGATGAGCTGCTGATTGAGAAGGGTAAGCGGCATCCGCGTCTGAACGAACTGGTGCATCTGGCGCGCAAACGACGAATTCGCGTGGCATTTGTGCCGCGCGAGGCGCTGCAGCGGCTGGCTGCGGGTGTGCCGCATCAGGGCGTCGCGGCGAAGCTGGCGGCGGCCGACGGGGTTGCAGAGATCCCGTTCGATGCGTGGCTGAAGGAGCTGGACATGAGCGCGGCGCCGCTGGTGCTGTTGCTCGATCAGGTGACCGATCCGCACAATCTCGGCGCCTGCGTGCGCACGGCCGAAGCGGCCGGCTGCGCAGGAGTGATCGTGCCGAAGGACCATGCCGCCGACCTGCACTCGCCAGTCGTCGCGAAATCGGCCTGCGGCGCGCTGGCGCGCCTGCCGGTGATGCGCGTGACCAATCTGAAGCGCACGCTGGAGCAGCTGCAGCAGCACGGATTCTGGACGATCGGGTTGGCCGGCGAGGCAGAGCAGTCGCTCTATCAGCTGAATATGGACGGGGCGCTGGCTGTCGTGATGGGGTCCGAGGGGCGGGGGATGCGCCGGCTGGTGCGTGAAAGCTGTGATCAGCTGGTGAAGATTCCGATGCCCGGATCGGTTGAGTCGTTGAATGTGTCGGTGGCAACAGGCGTCGCGTTATTCGAGGTTAACAGACAGCGCGGCGGTTGAATGGGGCTGGCGGAGGGGGGGTCAGGCGGCTTTTGCGTGGCTCTTGTCGGGGGCGGTACGAACGAATTTCTGGCCGCAATACTGGCACTGGCCGCAGCCGCTCTTCAGGCTGATATAGACCAGCGGGTGCTGACCGTTATCGGAACAGGACACGATTTCTTCGGTTGCTTTGATGGTGTCGTTGCGCATGATGTTATCTCCCGGCGGGGGGCTGTTGAGCCCACAAAAAAAGCGGGCGAATTGTGTCGGCAGGCTTGTGAAAGTCAAGGGTGGTCGCATATTTCTATATAGGGGAGTCAGGACGATGGATGGAATGGACAGGGTGCTGATCGAGGGGCTGGAGGTGCGCACGGTGATCGGTATCTACGACTGGGAGCGCGAGATCCGGCAGATTGTACGACTCGATCTGGAGATGGCCTGGGATATCAGTCGGGCGGCGCAAACGGACAGTATCGACGATACGCTGGATTACAAGGCTGTATCGAAACGACTGATCGCGTTTGTCGAAGTCTCCAGCTTCGGTCTGATTGAAACGCTGGCCGAGCGCTGCGCGGCGATTGTGCTGACCGAATTCAGCGTGCCGTGGCTGCGCCTGAAGCTCTCCAAGCCGGGGGCCGTGCGCGGCAGCGAGAATGTGGCTGTGCTGATTGAGCGGCGGGCCGATGACTGACGCAGTCGAGGTGCTGGTTGGTATGGGCTCGAATATCGATCCGGAGGCCAATCTGAGGCAGGCCGCCGCGGCGCTGCGCGCCGAGTTCGGCGAGGTGCTGTTCTCGGCGGTCTACCGTTCGGCGGCAGTTGACATGGATGGCGAGGATTTCCTCAATGCCTGCTGTCTGTTTTCATCATCGCTGTCGCAGCTGGAGATCCGCTGCCGGATGAAGGCGCTGGAGAATGCGCAGGGGCGGGATCGCTCGCACGGTTCATGGAGGCCACGAACGATCGACTTGGATGTGCTGATGTATGACGGTGAAGTGGTCGATGATGAGCTATATTGTTATGCTCACGCCTATGTGCCCGCATCCGAGCTGGTCGCACTGTCGATACCCGCAGATCGCACACAGGTATTAACCCCAGTGGTTTTGCGCTTGTAAAAGCAGGGGCGGTTCCTACAATTCAGCAGCCGCCGAGTCGTTATTGTGATCTGGCGGGCTGACTTTCCGGAGATAATTCCATGTTAATCGCGGTTCCAGCAGAAACCCAGCTCAATGAAAAACGCGTTGCTGCAACGCCAGAGACAGTCAAAAAGTTTATCGCGGCCGGATGTGGGGTCGTGATCGAGGCCGGCGCGGGTGCGGCGGCCAACTATCCGGATGCGGACTATGTCGCTGCCGGCGCGCGGCTGGTTGATGATTTCGCAGCTGCCTGTGCCGATGCCGCCCTGTTGCTGAAGGTGCGTCCGCTCAATGCGGACGAGCTCGGCCAGGTCGGGTCGGGCACGGTCGTGGCCGGGCTGGCACAGCCGTTCAGCAATCCGCTGCTGCAGAATTATGCCGATGCCGGGTTGACCTGCTTCTGCATGGAGATGGTGCCGCGCATATCGCGGGCCCAGAGTATGGATGTGCTCTCTTCGCAGGCCAATATTGCCGGGTACAAATCGGTGCTGCTGGCGATGGAACACTATCAGCGTTTCTTTCCGATGCTGATGACTGCCGCAGGCACGGTGCAGCCGGCCAGGGTGCTGGTGATGGGGGCGGGCGTGGCCGGCTTGCAGGCGATTGCCACAGCGCGTCGCATGGGCGCCAATGTCGAGGCGTTTGACGTGCGCGCGGCAGCTAAGGAGCAGGTCGAGAGTCTGGGGGCGAAATTTGTCGAGGTGGCGGCGGGCGACGATGCCGAGGATGCCGGCGGTTATGCCAAAGAGATGGATGAGGATTACAAGCGCCGCCAGGCCGAGCTGATCTCCGAGCATGCAGCGACGGCCGATGTGATTATCACAACGGCGCTGATTCCGGGGCGGCCGGCGCCGGTGCTGATCACAGAACCGATGGTGGAGGGCATGAAGCCGGGCTCGGTGATCGTCGATATGGCGGTCGAGATGGGTGGCAACTGCCCGCTGACCGAGATGGATGCGGTCGTCGTGAAGCATGGCGTGACACTGGTCGGCGTATCCAATATTCCGGCGCTGATGGCGACCGATGCCAGCAGCCTCTATGCGCGCAATCTGTTCAATTTTATTCAGCCGATGCTGCAGGAGGACGGTTCGTTGCAGATCAATCGCGACGACGAGATCATTGATGCATCGCTGATCTGCAGCAATGGCGAGTTTCTCAAGCCGCAGTTGCTGGAAAAGGGGGGCAGTCGTGAGTGCAGTTATGAATAGCACTACAGCCATCGAGCAGGTCGGTCGGGCGGCGCAGAGCGCGCATGCGGCGGCTGTCGATCCGTTCATATTTTCGTTTACCGTATTCGTGCTGGCCGTGATTGTCGGCTATCATGTTGTCTGGACCGTGACACCGGCGCTGCATACGCCGCTGATGAGCGTCACCAATGCGATTTCCAGTATCATTATTGTCGGCGCGCTGCTGGCGGCCGGGCCGATTGAGATGAGTCTGGCGACAGTGCTCGGGCTGATCGCCGTCGGGCTTGCGGCCGTGAATATCTTTGGCGGCTTTATGGTGACGCAGCGCATGCTTGCGATGTTCAAGAAACGGAAATAGGGGCAGCTATGCTTTCAGATAATATGGTGGCGATGGCCTATCTGCTGGCCTCGGTCCTGATCATTTTTGCGCTCAAGGGGCTGGCCAGCCCGGAGACTGCGCGGCGCGGCAACGCATTCGGCATGCTCGGTATGGGTATTGCGGCGCTGGTGACGCTGCAGATGGATGTCGTGCAGAACTATGCATGGATTGTCGCGGCGATTGCAGTCGGCGGCCTGTTCGGCGGTACGGTGGCGCGTAAGGTGCCGATGACCCATATGCCGCAGACCGTTGCGTTCATGCACTCGCTGGTCGGATTGGCGGCGGTGCTAATTGCGGTCTCCGCATTTGTCGACCCGGTCTCCTATGGTATTGCCAATGCCGACGGCGGGCTCTATCTGGCCAGTCGGATCGAGCTGTTTCTGGGCACCTTTATCGGCGCGATTACGTTTACCGCATCGCTGGTCGCATTCGGCAAGTTGCAGGGTATTCTCTCCGGCAAGCCGCTGGTGTTCGGCGGTCAGCATCTGCTGAATCTGGCGCTTGGTATCGTGATGATCGGCGCCGGTATTCTGTTCTGCATGAATGAGGCGATGCTGCCGTTTGTGACCATGCTCGCCATTGCGCTGGTGCTGGGGGTGCTGTTGATCGTGCCGATCGGCGGTGCGGATATGCCGGTGATTGTCTCGATGCTGAACTCCTATTCGGGCTGGGCTGCGGCCGGTATCGGCTTCACGCTGGGCAATAATATGCTGATCGTGGCCGGCGCGCTGGTCGGTTCCTCCGGCGCGATCCTCTCCTATATCATGTGTAAGGCGATGAACCGCTCGCTGCTGAATGTGTTGCTGGGTGGCTTCGGCGGCGAAGCCGCGGCCGGTGGTGCTGCAGCGCAGGTGGCGGACCGGCCGGTCAAGAGTGGCGCAGCCGAGGATGCGGCGTTCCTGATTAGCAATGCCCGTTCGGTCGTTATTGTGCCGGGTTATGGTCTGGCTGTTGCGCGCGCCCAGCATGCGCTCAAGGAGATGGTGGACTTGCTGATGGAGCAGGGCGTGGATGTGAAGTTCGCGATCCATCCGGTGGCCGGTCGCATGCCGGGCCATATGAACGTGCTGTTGGCCGAGGCCGACGTGCCTTATGATATCGTCCATGAGATGGATGAGATCAACTCCGAATTTGCAGACACTGATGTGGCGCTGGTGATCGGCGCAAATGATGTGACCAATCCGGCCGCCAAATCCGATCCGGCCAGTCCGATCTACGGCATGCCGATTTTGGATGTGGCCAAGGCCGAGCATGTGATTGTGATCAAGCGCTCACTGTCGCCCGGCTATGCCGGTCTCGATAATGATCTGTTCTATATGGGCCGGACGATGATGCTGTTCGCTGATGCCAAGAAAGCGTGCGAGGAGATTAAGCAGGCTCTGAGCTGACCGCCGCCTGGCTGGCTGTTTGCCCGGCGCTGTAGAACGGGCAGGCATGGTTCAGCCCGAAGCGGCAGCGCTCTTCGAAACGGAAGTGTTTATTGGCGGCGCAGTGGCTGTGACAGTGGCTTAGCGCCTGCAGCAGCTTGTACAGCTCCACAGCGGCGAACGGTTTGGCGAGATAGCGGCATATACTCTGTTTGATCTCGACGTAATCCTGCTTCATCATCGAGCCGGATATAATGATCGCTTTCTGCTGCGGCCACTGATTGCGCGCTTCTCTGACCAGGGCGTAGCCGTTCATGCCCGGCAGGTGAAAGCAGGTGATGATCGCCATCGGCGCGATTGTGTCGGGGCTGCGGATAAACTGCAGATAGGCATGTGGCGAGACAAAACTGCGCACGCCGAAACCGGCCGTGATGATCAGTTCTTCGGTGACTTCCCGGACGCAGGCGTCGGAGTCGATCAGATGAAACATGCGGCGTGCTCCTCGCTGTTATAAGCGTCGCAGGCGAGTGTTCTCTGTTGGTGTTGGCTCGCCAAGTATTTTATATTGTCT